>JASHRR010000368.1 GCA_030037185.1 Xanthobacteraceae bacterium
GGTTCGGATCTTGTGTCACAAATATCAGCACGGCTGCCAATCGCATGGGTCGCGTGGCCCGAAACTTGCGTTGGGCGATCGGCCCATGGCGGTGCGATCCACACCGGTCGTGGGTTCAAGGCAAAAGGAGATCATCATGCGCGAGAAGTTTTCAGACTCGGCGATGAGTGTTGCCATTGCCGTGGTGGCCGGCAGCGTGGTCGTTTCGCCGCCGATGGCACGGGCCCAGACTCCAGCCGCTTCAACTCCGGCACCGGCCGCATCCTCGTCGCCGAAGACGCCATGGGGTGAACCCGACCTGCAGGGTATTTGGACCGACGAAACGACCACCCCCCTGCAGCGGCCGGCCAGGTACGCGGACCAGGAGGTTTTCAGCGAAGCCGAGCGAGCCGAACTGGACAGAGTGCGGTCGGAAGTGCTCGGTCGCGACAGACGAGCGGAGCGCGGGACCGAGCGCGACGTCTCGGGTTCCTATAACAATGTGTTCGTGTCGTTCAAGCGCACTGGCGCGCGGACCTCGCTCATTGTCGATCCGCCCAACGGCCGGATTCCACCGCTGACCCCGCAAGCTCAGAAGTTTGCTGGCGCTGAGCGGGAGTTTCGCCTTGCCCTGTTGCAATCAACCGAGACCTGCAAGAACAAGGAGGCCGCCTGTAGCGGCGGGAAATACGATCCGACGCGCTCGCCGCGTTTTGCGGAACTTCCGCCGCGCTACAACACCACACGCATGAATCGCAACGACGGTCCGGAGGACAGTTCATTGGGGGAGCGTTGCCTGACCGGCGGCCTGCCGGAATTCGGCGGCCCGACCGGCAGCTTCCGCCGGATCGTGCAGACGCCCGGCGGCATCTCGATCTTCTACGACGTCGGCCAGGGCCAGGGATGGCAGCGCAACATTGTCATGAACGCAAGTCCGCATTTGCCGGCCAGCATTCGCCAGTGGTATGGCGACTCGCGTGGTCATTGGGAGGGCGACACCCTTGTTATCGACGTAACGAACTTCAGTTCCAAGACCGATTTTCAGGGCTCGCGCGAGAATCTGCACCTGATCGAGCGGTGGACGCGCACGGGGCCCGGCACGCTCGAGTATGAAGTCACGATCGAAGATCCGACGGTGTGGACGCAGGCCTGGACCGTCAGGGAAGAGTTCAGCAGGCAAAGCGATGAGGACAATAGGCTTTATACCGAGCCGCGTTGCGTCGAGGGAAACTACGGTCTGCCGGGCATCATTCGCGGACGACGCGCGGAGGAGCGCAACTTTGCGGAAGGGCGAGGCCCTGATCCGGCAACCAGGGACGCCATGAAGGACGGTTTCATATTCGATGACGAGCCCTTGCGGTAATACCCTGCAAGGCCAGCAAAGACCCGATGTCGTGACCTGCGAGATCGAGGCCCTCCCTGCCGCGCCCCCTCGGGGCGGTTGTGCTCGGCCTCGCTCCCCCGAACGTCCCTCTCATGCCAAAAAGTTCACCGAGAAGCCGGCGCGGCGCATCACCGCGTCGCGCGCTTCGTTGCCGATGCGCATCAGTCGCGGCACGTCGACGCCGACGAGATTGCCGCGCCACTTCCGCACCTGGCCGGCGATGAAGACGGTGTCGACGTGGCCGGGATTCATGAGATTGACCACCGTGCCGGGGGCATTGTTAAGCGGCGACAGGCTCAGCCGGTCGGCCCGCAGCAGGACGATATCGGCATCCTTGCCGGGGGTGAGCGTGCCGATCTTGCCGTCGAGGCCCGCGCAGCGAGCACCCTCGATGGTGGCGAATTCGAGCACCTCGCGGCAGGTCAGGAGCGGCGGCAGGTCCGCTGCTCCGCTGCGCGCGCGGGCAAAGATCTGCATGCGCTGAAAAGTGAACACCGCCCGCATGATGGTGAAAAAGTCCGGCGCAATGGTCACGCTGTGGTCAGAACTTAGGCTGGGGCGCAGGCCATGGTCGAGCGCATCCTGGACCGCCGGAAGGCCGTGCCCCATCGACATTTCGATCTGCGGGCAGAGCGAGACGTGGCCGCCAGTGTCGCTGATCAGCCGCCACGCATCGCCGCTGAGATTGGTGCAGTGGATGTATTCGTCACCGGGCCGCAGCAGTCCCGCCCGAGCGAGCGACAACAACCCCGCACTGTCGTTGCGGATGTGCAGGACAGCCGGAATGCTCGCATCGCGGGCGGTGCCAAAGGCCTTGGCATCGAGCCCGACTCCCAGCGCCAGCGTCAGCAACTGATCCTTGGCGTTGAAGTATGCACGCTGCAGCCGCGAAACGTCTTGCGGGTACTGAGTCGCCGGCCCAGCACCGCGCGAGTAGGCGTAGACCGCGCGGATGCCGGATTCCTGGAGCGCGCGAATGCAGGCGTCGCTGTGCTCCGGGGTGTGGCTGATCTGCGAAAGATCGACAATCGCCGTGGTGCCCATGTCGATCAGGCCGAGCGCCGTCATCAACACCCCGGCATGAACGTCGTCGGGCTCAAATGCCGGTGTCAATTTGGTCTGGACGTCGCGATTATAGTCGGGGTCAAGAACCCCGTTCGTCATGATGCCGCGCAAGATGCCCTGGTAAGAGTGGCTGTGGGTATCGACGAATCCCGGAATCAGAATGTGGTTTGCGGCATCAACGACGGCGGCAGCTTCGGCCGCTACCTCAATGTTGCGGCTCACTGCCGTGATCTTGCCGTTCTCGATCAGCACGTCGGCTTGAGCGAAGTCTCCGACCTGGTGGTCGAGCGTCAGTACGACGCCGCCTTTGAGAAGGATGCGCTCACGTCCTTGCAGGCGCGTCAATTCCGGGGCGCACGATGTCGGCTCGGCGCCCTGCGCGGCGGCGCTGCGCGGCAGCATTGGAACCGCAGCTCCGGTTGCCGCCAAGCCGGCGCCCGATTTCAAAAAGCCGCGGCGCGACAGGGGCCTCGCCGCAGGCGGGTCATGCTGCCGGTCGGGTGCGAACTCGGCAGCAATTCTCGGGCTTGCGTTGCCTGGATCGGACATCGTCCACCTTCCCGTTGTTAAGGGACGAAAGCTCCGCGCTCATTCCCGCGGCTGCACGCGAACCATGTACCCGTTGTGGTCGACATACCAGACCGTGACCGGTGTCGTGGAATTGTCGATCCATGTTCTGCGGTCATGCGAATAGGGCTCCGGCAGCACGTATTCGACCCAGCGGTCCTCCTTGGGGTTGAAGCGCACCATGCGCCCGCCATGCAGCTCGCCGGCCCATACTTCGCCCTTCTTGTCGGGCTGGGCCTCGTAGAAATCCACGTAGGGCGTCGGCGGCGCATATTCGCGGATCTGGCGCGCCTTGGCGTCAAGTTGCAACAGCGAGCCGCCTCGGCCGCCGAACCAGGGATTTCCCTCCGCGTCGAATCCTCCCCGCGCCGGGGTCGAATCATGCGACGGGCTGTGCAATTCGAGGAGCTTGCCGGTGCGCGTATCCATCAGCTCGATCATGTCGCCTGCCTGCGCCGCCGCGCCGCCGGCCCAGAAGTTGCCGTCGTCCGTGATGATGTTGTCATAGGGGTTGGCAAGGTTGATGGTGAAGGGGACACGTTCGAGCAGCTGTCCGGTCTTCGAATCGAATTTCTGGACTGCCTTGTTGCGCGCAAACCAGATGCCGCCGTCGGGTCCGATCGAGAAATTGCCGACCCCAGGCGTGTTCAGCGGCTCCTGGCCCGGGATGGGGATCTTGATGAAGCTATCGTTCGAAGGATCGAACCGCACCACCGTGTGCGCCCAGTTCTCCGACATCCACACGATATCGTGATCATCGACCGTCATGCGGTGGGTGCCGGCGAGGACGCCGGGCGGCGTCGGCGGCACCCTGTGCTCGGTGACGATGCCGGTGCGCGGGTCGAGCATGCCCATGTACGGTGTGCGATGGCTCGAATACCAGATATTGCCCTTCGAGTCGCCGGACACGTCATGTGGCGACAGGAGGACTCGCGGCAGCTCGTATTCGGTCACCACGACCCGCGTCGCGGCGCCATGCGGTCGCGGGTAGACCCGCAGCAGCCCGAGCTCCGTACCGGGCGCGCGAACCCTCGCCAGCCATTTGACGATCATCTCTTCCTGCTCGCGATTGCCGCGCGCGGCCGCCCGGTTGATGAGCGGGGAGCCGGCATGATGCATCATGCGAAACACCATCAGGCCCCAGCTGCGTTCGTCGAGCTGGTTGCGGAGGATCTGCTGGTAAGAATGGCAACCGTTGCCGCACGTGCGGCCGAAGGTATATTTCTCCTCGGCTGTTCCGGGCAGATTCCATAGCCATTCCGAGCCGGTGAGCTGAGGCAGGATATCCGGCGCGGGGGGCAGGTAATCGGTTGCGTAGCGCGGCTCGAGGACGATGTCGTCAACGGCGGTCGCCCCGTCGATTTTCACGCCGTCGCGCTGGTAGGGAAGGAACTGCAGCGGCTTGGCGATGCGCAAGGTGTAGACGCCGGCCGGCAGCTTGGGAAACTCATACTGCCCGTCCTGATTGCTGTAGACGGTCGTGCGCACGGCGTTCGCCGCGACGAGCTGCACCATGATGCCTTCGAGCGCGTCGCCGCGCGTGCTGTGCACGGTCCCGTTCGGCCCGCCGCGCAGATTGCCGCGCAGCGGCATTGCCGGCGAATTCTCCGCGGTCGCCCGGTACCATGGATTCTTCGGCGGACTGGTCTCCTCGTAGCAGCACCTGTCGTGGAGATAGGCGAGGAGGTCGACGATGTCGTTGTCCTTGAGGAAGCTGCCGAAGGCCGGCATCTGCGCGCTGCCCTTGCGGATCTGATTGGCGACGGTGGTGTCGTTGACCGGATCTCCGGTGCGAAGCTGTGCGCGCTTGAACAAGTCCTTGAGCGTCGGCGCCGGCGAGCCGGCCGCAATCGTATAGTCGTTGTGGCAGACCCAGCACTTGTAGTAATAGATCACCTCCCCGCGCTGCGCGCCGCTCGTCGCCGCGACGTTGTAGTTGTAGATCTCGAACGAGCGCTGGAGGTTCGTCGCGGCTGCCGGGGCGCCGGTCTGCGCCTGGGCAAGGCTCGCGATACCGCCGGGCACTGCGAGGATTACAAGAGCGAAGATCGCCAAACCGGCGAGGTTGCTGCGTCTCATGGGCGTCCTCCGAACCGTTCCCGACCTTTGGCAGAGACTTTATGACGGGCCGAGCGCATATGATGCGTGAAATCAGTTGAACCGGCAAGGCAGGGCGCACGGCAGGTGTCGACACGGTCCGCTCGAGACCGACGATCGACCGCAAAGCAGGTGGTGCGCAGTTTTTCCCCTAAACTTGTGCGAGCATAGAGCATGCCGTCGGCAAATGCCGGCACGCTACGCGCAGCAAACATCTAGGGTAGCCGAGCCTTCTCGTGCGGCCTTGCAGGCCCGATCACAAATGTTGTTCGGCAAGCCATACGGAAATGGCGTCGATCAGCCGCCGGGTGTTGTCGGTGAACGTGTGCCCGGCCGCGCTGGGCGGATGTTGATCCGGTGCAACCACATAAGTGATGCTCTGCACGAGTGAGCCTTCCGCATGCGCGGCGCTCAACAACATATGGGGCTCGAACGGCAGTATGATGCCGTCCGCCTCGTCGCGCACGAGCAGGATCGGATGGGGAATGCGAGGAATCCAATAGGTGCCGTCGGCCGCGCTCGTCTGTTCGTCACGATAAGTGAGAAAATGCTGGGCCGTCACCGCTGTCTGCCGGCCGCCAAGATAAGGCATTCGCATCGGCAGAATATCGGCAACCTTACCGGTTGCCGCCGCGTTGCGCGCGGCCGCGGCCAGCATTTTGTAAGTGTCCTCGTTCTGGATGAGGATATTGCGCGACTTCCATGGCAACTTCCCGAACGGACCGGTCAAGATCACCCCCTTGATCGCAGGGTCCCAGTCGGTTGCGGCATAGTATTCGACCTGGATCGTGCCGAGGCTGTGCCCTTGAAGCACGATCGAAGAGTAGCCGAGCGCTTTCGCGGTCGCGACGGCTGCCTCAATATCTTTGCGAACGTCAAAAAAATTATCGGTGTTCACATGCTCGTCGTGCCCTCTTGTCGAGATGGTCAGCGCCGCGTAACCCTTAGGCGACAGCGCACGGGCGACAGCACGCAACGGCAGCTCGGCGAGATTGGAGCCGCTGCCGTGCACCTGAACGATCATTGTGGCGCGGCTGGGCGGGACGTTATCGGGCTGCCACAGGGCAGCATCGATCTTGGATCCGTCGATTGCTTTGATTGCAAGGAACTTCAGCGAAGCGCCAGCTAGCGGCTGCATGTCTTCGGGCAGGCTCGAGGGGCGGGGAGCCGCGTCGAATTCGATGCTCGCTGCAACCTGCGCGGCCCCGGCTGGCGGTGCGACACCGCCGGTGGCCGCAACGGCGAGGACGAGCAGCAAGCGTAGGGTATCGGCGCGCAGTTTCATCGGGGCCCTCCTTGGCCAATCGTCGATTTCAATGGTGGAGTCATAAAGGCCGCGTTGGCAGCCGCAATAGCCCGCCATCAAATCGAGCGCGACGAACCGGTTGCCGGTTGGCCGGCCGCTGATGAGATTGTCCCCCTTTTGCCGACCTCGTCGCCTCAGCCTCACCGCTCGCCC
>JASHRR010000037.1 GCA_030037185.1 Xanthobacteraceae bacterium
GTCGCCCCGCGCCTGCGGGAAGGTAGGGGTCTTTTCATATACATGAAAATGGGCAGGCACCGGAAGATGACTTCTGCTCCCGTCGCCCGCCGCCTATATAGTGGGTCTCGACGGAGACACAATGCACCACCGTGACGTGAGAAGTGCGTTCATGCTCAATGAGATTTACAACCGCCGCATCCTCGAACTGGCGGGAAATATTCCGAGAATCGGGCGCCTCCCGGATCCGGACGCAACCGCGACGGCACATTCCAAGCTGTGCGGGTCAACCGTGACAATCGATCTCAAGATGGACGGGGAGACGGTGACGGATTTCGCCCATGAGGTGAAGGCATGCGCGCTCGGACAGGCTTCATCTTCCATCATGGCCCGTCATATCGTCGGTGCCGATGCGGGCGAACTGCGCAAGCTGCGCGAGGAAGTGCGTCGCATGCTCAAAGAAAACGGCGCGCCGCCGGCGTCTGAGCGCTGGGCGGAGATCGCAGTGCTTGAGCCGGTGCGCGACTACAAGGCCCGCCATGCCTCGACCATGCTGACCTTCGACGCTGTCGTCACCGCAATCGATCAGATCGCATTAAAACGCGTGGGTAAGGAAAAGACCGCGTAGGGCACGATCAATTGGCGCAGCCCAGCGCCGCCCGCTGATAATGAGATGACGCTCGCCTTTCGCATCATTCGGGGGAGATCGAGCCGATGGAGTATCGAAGCGCCCGACCAACCGCTGGCCTCGGCGGCCGCAAAGCAACCCTCGCACACCCGCCTTCAACCGGTGCCTTCAACAGCCCGCCCTGCCGACGGTTTCCTTTCCCGCATGGGCCTCGGGCCGCTCGCGCTCCGGCTTCACGGACGGGGTGACGCGGGCGACGATGGCTCAATCCGGGCTGTTGGCCTGCGCGTGCGTCTCGCCACGCGGCCGCTGCGGTTCTTTGCAACTCTTCTCGACCTCACGGAACGCGCGCCCAAAGCCGACATTGCCGATCCGAATGACCGTGCGCGGGTTACCGAGGCTTTCAGTCTCCAGGGTCATCGATACCGGGTTGTCGGAGCCGAGAGCCCGCACCAGCCGCGCCGGCACCACGGCGGTCGCAACCGATTCCAGTTCGCCGCCGCGCATCGCCCTCTCAGACGATAAAATCTTGAGCTGCTGAAGATGATCCTCGAACACCAGCGCGACCTGGGCGACGCTGCGCGGCACGCCGCGATCCGCAGGGCCCGAGCGGAGTTCCCGATAAGTCAGGGTGTAGCTGTCGGGCGTGGCGCCGCACGCTATAAAGAGCGAGAAGCTTCCGATTCGTTCGCCTTCCAGTGTCAACGGATGAGTTCGCGCGAGCACCGGCTGGCCAGCCCGCATGGTCGTGGTCCAGCCGCGTCCATTGGACGGAACTTTCAGCGTTGCTTCGTCAGGTAACGTCGGACCTGCGGCAGTTCTGGCCACCACTGCCGTAGGCGGCACGTCGACGTCCTGATCGAGCTTCATGCGCCTGAGCTCCTCGCGCGTCAGCGCGCGCATCGGCTCCCAGGGCGGCACCCGCAGCGAGATCGCGACGAGTTCAATGTCGCCGCCCATCTCGGCGGTGTACTGCAGGATCGCACCGATATCGCGTTGGACAACAACGAGATCTTCCGCCGTATAATTCGCCGCGACCGCGTCTTCGCGGCGATCGCCGAGCCAGATCTGGTGCACCAGCACCCGTGCGTCCGGCGGTACGTGGCGGTGCACGCCCGCAAGCAGCACAAAGCTGCACATCGACTGGCAATCCGCACGCCCGCTTATCTCACCATATCTCAGAGAGGTCGAGGAACGATGTTCGACGACATGCCCCACCGTGGTGGCAAAGCCGAACCGACGGATTGCCCGCCCAAGATCAAGCGCTCCGAGAACAGATCCCCCATCGGACTCAAGAACCACTGTCGCGTCCGCTGCCTCCCCTCGGGCGGTCTGCATCGCGTTGTCGCGCACGAAAGCGATGAACTGGCGGGCTGTATCAACCGTTATCATGCCGGAGGCGGCGATCAGCGGCCGGCATGTCGTGGCGCAGCTTTCCGGCAATCCGTCCGCGAACAGCGCGAAGCGCATGGGTGACGAATTGTCGGCGCTGCCGGCCAGTACGGGGTCATCGGGAGCCGGTGGCGGCAGCGCTGCCCGGATCATCGGTGAAAGCGCGAGCGCCAGGCATACCGATGCGAGCGTGCTCGGTAATGAGCGCGACATCCGTAATCCATGCCATACTGGCATTGGTGCCCTGCCGTAAGTGCCTTGGCTCCCGAGGCGGGAGCGTGCGGTTGCGCATCACGGTGGCATCAAGGCGGCCAGTACTCACGCCCTTATGCTGCGCGCGACTTGCTTCTCACAGCCCGTCACACGATATGACTCTCCCCGCGACCCGCGCCACGTAACACTACGGATAGGGCATCGGTGATGTCGGATGCAACACCTAAATTAGGTTGCGCACTGCACACAAGCATTGCTCAGAACCTGGCGCGCGCCCTCCTTGCAGCCTATCGGCTGACGTTGTCCCCGCTTATCGGTTACAACTGCCGTCACCTGCCGACGTGCTCGCAATATGCCGATGAGGCGGTGACGCGCCACGGTTTCTGGGCCGGCGGCTGGATGACGCTTGCCCGCCTCTCGCGCTGCCACCCGCTCGGAACCTCGGGCCTGGATTTCGTCGCAGGCACGCTACCGGCAGCTTCGCGTTGGTACCTGCCCTGGCGCTATGGCCGTTGGCGTGGGGTCAATACCTGCCCGCCGCAACGACGCGGATAGGCCGACAGAGCCGCGAGCTGTGCGCCATTCGGCGCTAATGGTCGGTCTGGACGAGCTGTTCCAGTCGCAGCGCAGCATCAGGGGAACCGAGTTCCGCTGCCCTGCGATACCAGTCCCGCGCCTGCGCCGGATCGGCCTGGAAATTCATGATGCCGAGGCGCTTCAGCACGATCGGATCGTAGGTGCCGCCCAGAGCCAGCGCCGCCTGCGGATCGTCACGTTCGGCTGCCCTGCGCAAAAGCAGGCGCGCTGCCGCGACATCGCCGGCTGACAGGTAGGTACGCGCACGCACCAGCAGAGCGGCGACTTCGTCGCGATCGCGCGTCGCAACGGACGGCGCCGCCGGAGGGGCTACCAAAACCGGCGCTGCGATGGCCGGCACAGCCCTTGCCACCGGACCAGACGGCGCGGCGACGGCCTTTGCGGCCGGAGCAGGCGGCGCAGCCGAAGGCGCGGCGGTC
>JASHRR010000369.1 GCA_030037185.1 Xanthobacteraceae bacterium
GTCATAAACATCGATTTGCCTGCCGGCTGGAGGATCAGCTGGTGAAGTACCGCCCTGCGGCAGCAAGCTCTGCAGCGGGGTCGGTCGCCGGGAAGGGGTGTGAATAGATTTTAGAGTCATAGCTACGCTGGCGTACCGAGGCGCTCTTGAGCGATCTTCACACAGCTCGGCACCGCCATCAACTTTGCGGGTTAGCCATCCAGCTCGCATACGAAACTAAGGCGCGGGTGATCAAGGGCTGCCAAATGGAGCAAGCAACAATGAGGTTGGGTTTATGGGGTTGGGTTTATCTGCGCCGCAGTGCTATCCGCGAAGAGGCACGTCAATTCGATGAATGGACCGCACTATTTTTGCGCGTTGATCAGCTTAGGGTTGACTTGCTCGGCCCCACCCAAGCCGGTAAGGACGCCACCACTCACAGGGTTACCAGTGTGATCGTCGATGACCAGCCCGTTCGCGCCGCTGCAACTACGTAATTATAGTAATATATTAATTATTGGTAATGCACTACGTCATGCTATCCGAAGGATCGTGCTATTTTATGAGGCTATACCTGTATAGAAAAATAGAATTACCTCCTATACCGAGAAACAAGTAACGTTTAATTTGCAGTGAGGTTTGAGGGGAAGGTTTGAGGGGGAGGTGTAGGTCACGCGCGCGCTCTGTGTGGGCTTGCTTTTTTCGCTATAGACGTTTCGACACAGGTTAATTTCGTAACAGGACACAGATGACCAGATTGCATAGTCTGATAGGGCAACGATTTGGCCATCTCGTTGTGCGAGGACGAGCACCCTCCCGGAACAGGGACGCCTATTGGCTTTGCCAGTGCGAATGCGGCGGGAACAAAGAGACTTCAACCTCCGGTCTAAGACGCGGCGCCACCGTCTCCTGCGGCTGCTTGCGCATATCGAAGAGCGATAGGTGCAGCGTCGAAGGATGCACTACCAAGCCGCGCTGTAAAGGCTTGTGCACCAAGCATTACCAACGGGCTCGCCGCTACGACGGTGTACCAGTCCTCCGGGTAGGGGACCATACGCGCGCGCCCTAACCTGGTGGAGGGCACTGGCGAGCGGTTTTCCGGGGGGAACTGACAAATGGGCGAGAGTGTTAAAGTTTTCGGGAACCAAGGAGGACTGAACTCGACGCCGCCAGAGCTTTGACGACGAAAACGCCGGCGCAACCGCGGCATGAGTCGGCAACGTTAAGTAACGCGCCCGGGCGCCCGGGAACCGTCCTAACTAACTTAATTCGATTGAGCACGCTGCCATAGATACAAGATATGCAGGGCTGCCGCGCCGACGAAGATGGGCATTCAGAATTGGAACGTGACGCCGAAGACGGTAAACCTCTCTGCGGGAAACTCCATCTGCGTGCCTCCTAGTCGAGGGACAGGTAGCGAACCGTTTTCATGACGGCCTCGTTTTGACTTATCTTTGGGATCTTTGGGTCGATTTCGACGACGGTGAAATTACACAACTAGGTTAGGCTTTGGCCGCAGCGTAAGCTCGGCGCGGCACTGAGCGACCGTGGTAGCAGAAGCAAGCTCGCTATCGTGAATGCCACCTTGGTGTCGATGGCGTGAAGGTGCGCTTCGGACTCATTCCAGCGCCGGCGCCCGGGTGAAAATGGGCCGCCTTGCGCGCCACCGTGGTTATACAATGACCGTTCTTGTCAGGAACTGGTTGAGCGCGCCGAACGACAGGCGGCGGCAAGGCTGCCCTTCGGCGCGCTCAAGGCCTGCCGAATAGATAGCGAGTTAACGGAGTGGAGTAATAACGTGCAGCCTCGCCTGGGGCTCACACCTTCCTCAACGTTTGGAATGACACCTACCAAGGCCACGTCGAAATCGAGAACACGATCAGCACACCAGCGCCCAAAGACGCGCGAGTCGCTCTCGTAGGTCGTCCGCAGGGCTGCCGGGCGTAGTTACGAGCAGCATTAAGGTCGGCGAGGATGGTGGTAGGCAGTGTGGTTTGGGAGAGAGTGGGAAGCATTTTTGCCTCAAGGAATATCGGTTGCTGGAAGTAATTCGAGGACAGAAAGTCCGGCGCTCCCATCCAAGCCACGACGCGATGGGAGATGTTGCCCGGTGGCTGCATCGTGGGTAGGGTTGTTTAGACACCGATTTTCAACAGATATTGCGCACACTGGCGCACACCCGCGCAAAGTCAAAATTCCGGATAGCCCTGCACCCTGCGGACGATGTCAAGCGCGCGCCGGAGCAGGTTCGCGGAGGCCTCCGGCGTCCGGAAGGCGGCGTGGGGCGACAGGGTGACGTTGTCGAGGCGGGCGAGCGGATGGTCGGGCTTGATCGGCTCGACATGGAACACGTCGAGCCCGGCGCGGCCGATACGACCCGACGCTAGCGCATCAATCAGCGCCGCCTCGTCGACCAGCGCGCCCCGCGCAGTGTTGACCAGGATTACGCCCGGTTTGACGCGGGCGAGGCGGGCCGCATCGAGGAAGCCGCGGGTCTCCTCGTTGAGCGAGAGGTTGAGCGAGATCACGTCGGCGCGCGCGAGCAGCTCGTCAATCGGCACTTGCGTCACCTGCAATTGCGGCCGCGGCTTGCGGTTCCAGCCGATCACGCTCATCCCGATGCCCGCCCCGATACGGGCAACCTCGCTGCCGATCCCTCCGAGCCCAATGACGCCGAGCGTCTTGCCGAGCAGCTGCACGCCCTCACGCGGCTGCCAGAGGCCGCGGCGGACCTCGCGGTCGGACAGCGCGAGGTCGCGGGCGCACGCAAACATCAGCGCAATCGTGTGTTCGGCGACGGCCGTGTCACCATAGCCCCGATAGGTGTGCACGGTGACGCCGAGCCCGGTTAGCGCTGGCAAATCCATGTAGCTCGACGCGCCGGTGCCGCAAAATACGATGTGGCGAAGCGACTTGCATTGCGCGATCTGTGCGGTGGGCATGTAGGAATGATCGTCAATGCAAATGTCGTAGCCATCGAGGAGGCGCGGCAGGTCCGTGGCCTGGAAAGGATGGAGGTTGGTGGTTACGGGGGGATCGTCGGCGCGATGGACCCTGCGGAAGACCTTTTCCAGTTGCTCGCCGCAGTCGATGAAGATGGTTTTCATCTTTCGTTCCACGCCCATGCCCTTGGCGGCCTGCCAGAGTAGCGAACTCAACCTGGGTTGCCCACCGGCAGGATCGGCCGCTGCCGATGAAAGCTTGCTCTGCGGTTCGGTTAGGCAGGAATTTTTCCCTGTCAGGGCTTTCAAATCCGCGCCCGGTCACTATCTTTTCGGGACTGTAGCGACTCCCCTACATCGAGAGGCCATGAATGACCGCGACCCACGGCTTTGAGCTCATCCGCGAGCAGCAGTTGTCGGAAATCAACTCCACGGCGCGCCATTACCGCCATGTCGCCACCGGCGCGGAGCTGATCTCACTGCTTAACGCCGACGAGAACAAGGTGTTCGGCGTCAGCTTTGCCACTCCGCCGTCGGACTCGACGGGCGTCGCCCATATCCTGGAGCACTCAGTGCTTTGCGGATCGCGCAAATACCCGATCAAGGAGCCGTTCGTCGAGCTGATGAAGAGTTCGCTCAATACATTTCTGAATGCGATGACATTTCCGGACAAGACCTGCTATCCGGTCGCGAGCCAGAACGTTCAGGACTTCTACAATCTCGTCGACGTCTATCTCGATGCTGTGTTTCATCCGCGTCTGACGCCGCAGATCTTCGAGCAAGAGGGCTGGCATTACGAGCTGGACGGGCCAGATGCGGCGCTGGCCTACAAGGGCGTGGTCTTCAACGAGATGAAGGGGAACTATTCCTCCCCTGACAACATGCTGCGCGAGCTGTCACAGCAATCGCTTTATCCGGACATTACCTACGGGCTCGATTCCGGCGGCGATCCGAAGCACATTCCGCAACTCACTTACGACCAGCTCAAGGAATTTCACGCCAGGCATTATCACCCGTCCAACGCCAGAGTGTTTTTCTACGGCGACGACGACCCTGAAGAGCGGTTGCGCCTTCTCGACAGATACCTTGGCGAATTCAATCGGATCGAGGTCGACGCCCGGGTGCCCCTTCAGCGGCGCTTTAGCGCGCCGAAACGGCTGACCCGCACCTACGCGGCCGGGGCCGCTGAGGAACAGCCGCAGGGAGAGGCGGATAAGCCCAAGCAATCGATGATCTCGGTGAACTGGATGATCGACGAGATCGCCGACGTCGAAACGGCCCTCGGCTTTGACATTCTCGAGCATATTCTCATCGGCAATCCGGCCGCGCCGCTCTACAAGGCGCTGATCGATTCCGGTCTCGGCGAAGGTCTCGCGGGGGGCGGCCTCGACGACGGGCTGCGTCAGCCGATGTTCTCGATCGGCCTCAAGGGCATCGATCCGGCCGATACCGATAAGGTCGAGCGGCTGATTGCCGATACGATCGGCGGTCTCGCCGACAGCGGCATCGACCCGCTGACTGTTGAGGCCGCGCTGAATACAGTCGAGTTTGCGTTGCGCGAGAACAATACCGGCGCGTTCCCGCGCGGAATCGTATTCATGCTGCGGGCGCTGCGATCGTGGCTACACGGGCGCGATCCGCTGACGCCGCTCGCCTTCGCGGCACCGCTTTCGGCGATCAAGAACCGCGTCGCCAGCGGCGAACATTATTTCGAAAATCTGCTGCGCCGCCATTTCATCGACAATCGCCATCGCACCGTCATGCTGCTCAAGCCGGACCGCGAGCAGGCCGAACGCGAGGCGCAAGAAGAGACCGCGCACCTCGCGCAGGTGCGCGCCCGCATGACCAATGCCGACATCACCGCCGTGGTGGAGGCGACGCGTACGCTCAAGGATCTGCAGGAGCGCCCCGACCCGCCCGAGGCGCTCGCCACCATCCCGACCCTCAAGCTTTCGGATCTGCCGCGCGACAACAAGACGATACCGATTGAGGTGACGAGGCTGGGCGACACACGCGTGCTCTACCACGACATCCCGACCAATGGGGTAGTCTATCTCGATTTAGGCTTCGACTTGCACACGCTGCCCGCAGACCTTCTCCCCTACGTCCCGTTGTTTGGCCGTGCGCTCATCGAAACCGGCGTCGGGGACGACGATTTCGTGCGTCTTTCGCAGAGGATCGGCCGGTCCACCGGCGGCATCCGGCCGATGCGCTGGACCTCGACCTTTTCGGGCAACTCCGCAGCCACTGCGTGGCTCACCTTGCGAGGCAAGGCGCTGCCGGACCAGACCGGCGAGTTGCTGGCAATCCTGCGAGACATCCTCGAACGCGCCCGCCTCGACAACCGCGAACGCTTTGAACAGCTGGTGCTGGAGGAGAAGGCGGCGCTTGAGTCGCGCATTGTGCCGGCGGGCTCAAGTTTCGTGGACCGCCGCCTGCGCGCCGCTTTGCACGAGGCCGACTGGGCCGAGGAGCAGATGGGCGGGGTGAGCTACCTGTTCTTCCTGCGCAGGCTCGCTGAGGATGTGGCGACCGGCTGGGACGGCGTGCTGGCCGCGCTGGAGCGCATCCGCGTCACGCTCGTCAACCGGGCGGCCATGCTGTGCAACGTGACGGCGGAGGCCGCCGATTGGGCGCGACTCAAGTCGCAGCTTGCGGATTTCCTGGGCGCCCTGCCGCTCGCGGCGGTGGCAGCCGCGCCGTGGCGGGTGGCGGATGGTCCGCACGGCGAGGGCCTGGTGATGCCGACCAAGGTCAATTACGTGGGCAAGGGCACCGATCTTTACCGCCAGGGCATAAAGCCCACTGGCGCCCACCTGGTGGCGCGCGCTTATCTTCGCACCAGCTGGCTGTGGGAGAAGATTCGAGTGCAGGGCGGCGCTTACGGCGGTCAATGCATGTTCAGCCGCTATTCGGGCGACTTCACTTTCGTGTCCTATCGCGACCCCAACCTCCTCGCCACACTTGACATCTATGACCGCACCGCGGAGTTCCTCAGAGCCGCCGACCTCGGGGAAGCGGAATTGACCCGAAACATCATCGGCACGATCGGAGAGATCGACACCTACCGGCTTCCCGACGCCAAGGGCTTTGCCTCAATGCAGCGCTATTTGATCGGCGACACTGACGAGGCGCGCCAGCGCATGCGCGAGGAGATCCTGTCAACCACGGCCGCAGACATCCGCAATTTCGGCGAGGCGATGGCGCAGGTCGCCGCCAAAGGCCGGGTGGTGGTGCTCGGCTCCGAGCAGGCGATCGAGGCCGCGAATGCCGAACGGCCGGGGCTGCTGAGAGTAATGCGGGTGATGTGAGAGGCAAACGGCGGGCGCAGTCGCCCGCCGGCGTTGGCAGCAGGTCGCAAAAAGCAAGTGCGCGCGGACTCCGCCGAGCGGTCGTGATGGCCGCCCGGGGCACGCAGACCGACAGATTATCGCTGACCGCTATGCGGCGGATTCCGACAGGCGGACCGACTTAACGGGGGACGTGAAGGAACACGTACCCCATTAACACCGACACCGGCGAACAAAAGAGCAGCAGTGCAAGGGCTAACGTGGGCGCGACGTCATGCATGGTTCATTCCCGGTAGATGGTGTTCCCATCGCCGATCATGTGGCATACCGCCCCGACGCCGACGAAGGCCAGAAATACGATGAAATGGAGCATGTGCGCTATATAAGGTCATGCATAGCGTGCACAACCCCCGGAACATTACTTCCAGGCAATCTTTCCTCTCGCCGAGGAGATCGCGCCAGACCGTTTCTCCCGCCCCCTGAAAATAGATTCTGGCCTCGCCGCAAACGCCTGCTCTGACGCGAGCCGCTTCCAGCACTTCCTGAAAGTGATCGCCGGCAGGCGCCGCCAGATGTCCTGTCGCGCGCTTTGGCCGCATGGGCGGCCACTGATCATGCTGCGTCCGGTCCGGATGCCCTCCTCGATGGAGTCCCTTTCGTGCACGATTCGGATCCTCATCGATGGACGGCCCCGCGGTCGGGCCATTTACTGCCACCATAAGGGACGTGCCGCTTCAGTTTATTGACGATAAGCTTTGTAGGCGGGCAACTTGCGCGCGCCCACAGGCCGAATGCTCAAAACCTCCCTGGCGGCGAACCAAATGCCAGAGGCGCTGCCGTTGCTTTGTCGCTTGGACGCCCGGAAACGACATGGGCCAAAAACTGAGACTGGCCGGTTTGGTTTACCCGGGAGGGTCCCATGGCAAAGTAAAGCTTGCTCAGCGGCCACTCGCCGAACGTACCGCGGAGAGGGATGATCCGGGACGGAGACAATATGGATGGAACGCCCGAGCCCATGCCACAAGATCATCCGCAGCGTGACCTGCGAGCGCGCACGTGGTCCATGTCGCGGTTGGGTCATGTCGCGGTTGGGTCAAACTCGGCAAAACTCACCGTGGCAGTCTGACGCCGCCAAACCAGGGCGGACAACCCTCAGCCCGCCTGCCGCAAGGCCTCGCCTACCGCCATCGCGCAAGTCATGGCCACATTGATCGCGCGCATGCCGGGGCGCATCGGCACGCAAAGCCGCACCTCGGCCGCCTGATGCACGCGATCCGGTACGCCTGCCGATTCGCGGCCGAACAGAAGAATATCGCGCGCCTCGTAACGATGATCCAGATAGGACGTTTCTGCCTTGGTGGTGAACAGCACCAGCCGCAAGCTATGCGCCCCGCGCCAGCGCTCGAATTCGGCCCATGACCGGTGCCGGGTGAGCGCGACTTCGTCGAGGTAGTCCATGCCGGCCCGCCGGAAGGCGCGGTCGCTGACCGGAAATCCAGCCGGCTCGATGATATGAACCTCGATCCCCAGGCACGCCGCGAGGCGTAGTATGGTGCCGGTGTTCTGCGGGATATCAGGCTCGAATAACGAGATTCGCATTCGTTCACGTCAGTGTGCCATCGTGCCACGGCCACGGACCCCACAAACTTTTGCCGCAACGGCGGCATTAGCGGGCTTGCGCTCTGCCCGCAAGGGTGCCAATAAGCCGGCGCGATGGTGCAACGCCGCATGCGCCAGCTCTGCTCTGCCCGCAAGCCTGGGAGGGCAGGGAGGGGCGGGCCGCAGACATCGCGGTCGCAAGCGCTGCCCTGGCGCTCGACGAGGTATCCCGACCCTCCCCGCATGCCGGGAGGGTAGGGAGGGAGCGGAAAGGACGAGGAACCGTGACGAGCATAGCTGCGGCCGAGCCGACGCGCCGCGATTTTCTGTTTGTGGCGACGGGAGCAGCGGGCGCCCTCGGTGCTGCCGCCACGTTGGTGCCCCTGATCGCGCAAATGAACCCCGACGCCTCGACCATCGCCGCCGGCGCGCCGATCGAGGTCGACCTCGGCCCGATTGCCGAAGGGCAGATCATCAAGGTGTTCTGGCGCGGCAAGCCGATCTACATCAGCCACCGCACCAAGAAGGAGATCGAGGAGGCGCAGGCCGTGCCGCTCTCCAGTCTTCCGGACCCGCAGACCGACACCGATCGCGTGAAGGCCGGTCATGATGAGTGGCTCGTGGTGATCGGCATCTGCACGCATCTGGGCTGCATTCCGCTTGCTCACCAGGGCGACTACGGCGGCTGGTTCTGCCCCTGCCACGGCTCTCAGTACGATACGTCCGGTCGTATCCGCCGGGGACCCGCGCCCGCCAACCTGCCGCTGCCGCCGTATACCTTCCTCTCCGACAGCAAGATACAAATCGGCTGACGCAAGCGCCGTGCGAGAGACATCATGAGCGGATCTCCGACCAAAAAGACCCTCCACACCTCGGAATTGAAGACATGGCCGCACAATCTTGAGCGCGCGGACGGCGGCGGTTCCTATGAGCCGCCCGCCTATAAGCCGCGCAATGCCGTGTCGCAGTGGCTTGAGGACAGGCTGCCGATCATCGGTCTTGCGCACAGCGCCGCGGTGTCCTACCCGACCCCAAGGAACCTGAACTACTTATGGACGTTCGGCGGCATCCTGACCTTCATGCTGGTCGTGCAGATTGTGACCGGCATCGTGCTGACGATGCACTATACGCCTGATGCCACGATGGCGTTCAATTCCGTCGAGCACATCATGCGCGACGTGAACTACGGCTGGCTGCTGCGCTACCTGCACTCCAACGGCGCCTCGATGTTTTTCCTCGCCGCCTACATTCACATGTTTCGCGGCATGTATTACGGCTCCTACAAGGCGCCACGCGAGGTGCTATGGATTCTCGGCGTTATCATCTATCTGCTGATGATGGCGACCGGGTTCATGGGCTATGTGTTGCCCTGGGGCCAGATGAGCTTTTGGGCCGCGACCGTCATCACCAATCTGTTCTCCGCCATTCCGCTGGTCGGCGATTCGATCGTGACGTGGCTGTGGGGCGGATATTCGGTCGGCAGCCCGACCCTCACCCGTTTCTTTGCGTTGCACTATCTGCTGCCTTTCGTCATCGCCGCCGTGGTCGTGCTGCACGTCTGGGCGCTCCACGTGGTCGGCCAGAACAATCCGACCGGCGTCGATCCGAAGACAGAGAAAGAAACGGTTGCATTCACCCCTTATGCGACGATCAAGGACACGTTCTTCCTTGGGCTGTTCGCGATCGTCCTTGCGTGGTTCGTGTTCTATATTCCGAACTATCTCGGCCATGCTGACAACTATATTCCAGCCAATCCGGCGGTAACGCCTGCCCACATCGTCCCCGAATGGTACTATCTGCCGTTCTATGCCATTCTCCGCTCGATTCCGAACAAGCTATTGGGAGTCATCGCGCTGTTCGCGTCGATCGGCATCCTGGCATTCCTGCCGTGGCTCGATACTTCGCAGGTGAAGTCGGCGAGATATCGGCCGCTTTACAAACAGTTCTTCTGGCTTTTCGTGCTGACCTGCGTGCTGTTGGGCTGGCTCGGTTCGAAACCCCCGGAGGGCGCTTATGTCATCATCGCCCGCCTGCTGACCGCGTGGTATTTCATTCATTTTATCGTGGTGCTGCCGTTGCTCGGCGTGTTCGAGACGCCGAGACCGCTGCCGAATTCGATTTCGGAGGCGATGAAGATCGGCGCCAAGGTCGCGGTCGTTGCGGCGGTCGCGGTCGGGATCGGCGCCGCCTCGATCGCCGGAGCGCGTTCGGCCGCGGCGCAGGAGCAAGCCGACCTGCAGCCGCCGCGCAACACGTGGTCGTTCGCGGGGCCGTTCGGCAAGTTCGATCGCGGCCAGCTCCAACGCGGCTTCAAGGTCTATCACGACGTGTGCCAGACCTGCCACAGCCTCAAGGAGCTGTCCTTTCGTAATCTCGGCGAGGAGGGGGGGCCGGAGTTCTCCGCTGCCGAAGTTGCGGCGATTGCCGCGGAATACAAGATCAAGGATGGCCCCAACGATCAGGGCGATATGTTCGAACGGCCGGGCCGGCCGGCCGACCACTTCCCGCCGCCGTTTGCCAACGAGCAGGCAGCCCGGTTCGTCAATAGCGGATCGCTGCCGCCCGACATGTCGGTGCTAGCCAAGGCGCGTCAATTCGAGCGCGGATTTCCATGGTTCTTGATCGACACGATCATTCCCTACCAGGAACTCGGCGTCGACTACATCGTTGCGGTGCTCAAAGGCTACGCACCCAAGCCTGCGGACGTGACCATCCCGGCCGCCATGCAATACAACACATACTTTCCAGGGCACGCGATCGGAATGCCACCACCGTTAGCGGACGGCGTCGTCACCTATACGGATGGCTCGCCGCAGACACTCGACCAATACGCCAGGGACGTCGCCGCCTTCCTGATGTGGGCGGCCGAGCCGACGCTCGAAGAGCGCAAGCGGACCGGCCTCGAGGTGATTGTCTTCCTCGTCGGCTTGACCGGCCTCTTGTATTTTACCAAGAAAAAGGTCTGGCACGAGATTGAGACACCGCGCGAGATCGCCCAAGGGTAGAATCCCGAGGCGACAACAAATTTGACTTTGAACAGCGGGCGGCTTTGATTCAACCCGCCATCCTGGTCGAAGGCCGGGTCGCAGCGAGACTCGTGCTCATGCTCCGGGGTGGCGCAGCGGGTGACGGTAGGCGATGACCAGGTCCGTGCTCGGCATTATCGGCGGTTCCGGCATCTACGATCTTCCGGGGCTCGAGAGGGCGGTCGTGAAAACGATCGCAAGCCCGTGGGGCGAGCCGTCGGCCCCGTTGCGGATCGGCGAGATCGCCGGCCTTGCGGTGGTGTTCCTGCCGCGTCACGACAAGGGCCACCGCTTATCGCCTTCCGACATAAACTACCGGGCCAATATCGACGTCCTCAAGCGCGCCGGCGTCACCGACCTCGTGTCGTTGTCGGCCTGCGGCTCGTTCAAGGAAGAACTGACGCCCGGTACGTTCGTGCTGGTCGATCAATTTGTCGACCGTACTTACAGACGCGAAAGCTCGTTCTTCGGCAAGGGCTGCGTCGCCCACGTGTCGATGGCCCATCCAGTGTCGCCGCGCCTGCGTATCCGTCTCGCCGCCGCGGCCGAGGCCGAGGGCATCGCGATCGCGCGTGGCGGCACCTATGTGTGTATCGAAGGCCCGCAATTTTCGACGCTCGCCGAGAGCTTGACCTACCAGCAGCATGGCTATGCCGTGATCGGCATGACCAACATGCCGGAGGCGAAGCTCGCCCGCGAGGCGGAAATCTGCTACGCGACGGTCGCTATGGTGACGGATTTCGATTGCTGGCATCCTGACCATGACGCCGTCACCGTGCAGGACGTCATCAAGGTACTCACCGCCAACGCCGACAAGGCCAAGCGCCTAGTGGCACGTCTGGCGCAGGACTTTCCTCGTGAGCACGAACCATGCCCGATTGGCTGCGACCGGGCGCTCGACAATGCGATTATCACTGCGCCGGAAGCGCGCGATCCGGTCCTGATGGCCAAGCTCGACGCCGTGGCGGAGCGTCTGTTCAGGGCTTGACGGCCCCCCAGCGCCACCGGCCAGTTGCGTGGAGCGGCCGGAGTTGAGTGGAACGCGAAGCTCAAACAACAGGATCGATCGCGACGCGGGTGCCGCTCTGCCGCCGTGCCCATCACGGCTGGCTGCTGCCGATCGGAACTATTTACATTCGTGGTAAACCCCTTCATAGGTTTCGGCATGTCGATCATCGCTTTCCTCAAGCAGTTTCCGAATGATGATGCGTGTTGGCAACATCTCGAAAGGGTTCGTTGGCCGCATGGTCCGGTTTGTGCCAAATGCGGCAACGTTGGCCCAACGATGGCCTGTGGTCGCAAGCACTATCACCAGTGCAAAGCTTGCAACGCCAAATTCACGGCCGCATTTGGGACGCCGCTCGAAGGCACGCATCTGCCGATGCGGACATGGTTCACGGCGTTGTACCTGCTCGCCGTTTACAGCAAGGGACTTTCCAGTGTCGCGCTGGGGCGCCAGCTTGGCGTTTGTCAAAAGACAGGGTGGTTTCTTGGCCATCGCATCCGCGCCATGATGGAAGACAATTGCGAATTGCTGCGCGGCATCCTCGAGGCCGACCCAACGGATATTGGCGGCAAATGCAAACGGGATCAGAAGTCCAGGCGGGACGACGACGGCGACCA
>JASHRR010000370.1 GCA_030037185.1 Xanthobacteraceae bacterium
AGAGCTTCTCGCCTTGTCGTCTTAGCGTGTAATATCCTCCGCGTTCTGAAGTGGACCCAGGATATGCTTGTTCGCGGCGGTTCTCGACCGAAGGGCGCCCTGACTGCCGATTCGAGCAGCAGTTCAAGTACGGATCATATTCGATGAAGCTAAAGGAGTCTCACATGACAAGGCCTTGGTTTGTTGTAGCCGCGCTCGCGGCATCCGCGGCTCTTCTGCCATCGATCGTCGGCGCCCAGGCGCCATCCGACACTGGGCCACCGCCTTACCGCCCGAGCCTGGCCGACCTCATGAGCACCACCATCCAGCCGCGTCACGTCAAGCTTGCCTTTGCGGGCCACGAAAAGAACTGGGTGTTTGCGGCGTACGAACTCAAGCAATTGTCGGATGCGTTCGATCGCCTGTCGCTCCAGTGGCCGCAGTGGCGCCAGCAGCGGATCGTCGAACTGGTCGAGACCATCGTAAGGGATCCGCTATTCGAGCTCGACATCGCCATCAAGAACAAGGATGAAGCCAAGTTTGCCGAGTACTACGGCCATTTGACCGATGCCTGCAACGCCTGCCATCAGGCCGCGCTGCAGACTCCGGTGGTCATCCAGGACCCCAAGGAAGCGATGTTTCCGGATCAGGACTTTCGGCCAAAGGAGTGACGCACGCCACGCTCGCACTGGCGCTACCCCATTTCCCACGCTGCCGCGGCCTGGCATTTGGGACAATGCCGATTGCGGCAGCAAATGGGTATAGCGCGTTATCGGCAATTATGGAGAGTTAGACCGGCAATCACGCTGACTGAGCAGGAGCGTCGTGGCGATCACGCCGTGCCAGCCGATCGAGCGTGCCCCGCCGTCGTCGAAAAGAAGCTGCGCGCCCAGAACCAATGTGCGGGTTCAGCATGCGCTCCTGGCGGCCCGCGCCCCGAAGACGCAGACCGGCGGAATGCGTTTGCGCGAGCCGGGCATCATCAGGCGGCCACCTCGATTTGACGCACCGGGTGTACCGGGTTCCGGCTGAGCGTCACCAAGTCTCCGCGCTTGGGGTTCGTGATAGCGCATTGAATCCGGCCGGTATTCCATAGAAGATAGCAGGGGCTCCGCCTGCTGTCCTAAAGGATACGGCTTCCAAGGCAAGGCAATGGATACGAAGATTCATAGCAGGTCGAAAGTTGACGTCGAAAAGTACCGGTTGCGGCGATTCGTCAACCGGCTGATCGAAATGGGCGAGGTGGAGGTCCACGACAAACCAGTGCCTCTTGTGGCTGTGAGCGCGATCATTGAAGCCTCGGAGCAGGCGCATCTCTTTAAAAAGGCGGGACCCGAGCAGGTGGAGCTTGTTGCCAAGACTGCCGGCAGCCGCAAACGCCTGGCTGCCGCATTCGACACCCCTGAGCACGATCTATACAAAGAATATTTCTCTCGTCTTGCCAATCCGCAGCCCCTGATCGAGATTTCGAGCAGCGCGGCACCGGTGCACGAGGTTGTGATTGCGGGCAATGATGTGGACCTCTCAAAACTTCCGTTTCATCCGCAACACGCCTTTGACGGCAGCTGCTACATCAGTTCTGCCATCGATTACACGATTGATCCAGCGACGGGGCGAACTAACGTTGGCTGCCGGCGCCTCAGCTTGCGCAACCGCTACGAGGCCGGAACGAACGTGACAGCGCCGTCGGACCTCAAGCGTATTTACACGGCCTGTATTGCCCGCCGCCAAAGATTGCCTATAACCTTTACAGTTGGAGCCCATCCGCTTGATTTTTTTGCGGCGACCACCCGCCAGGGCGGCAACGAACTGGAGTTGGTCGCCCGCTTTCGCGGTGAACCCGCGGCGGTGGTGAAGAGCCTGACAAACGACATTTTCATACCGGCGGATGCCGAAATGGCGCTCGAAGGTTATCTTGACGAACGTGGCTACGCGGAGCCGGAAGGTCCCTATGGGGAATACATGGGCTATTATGGTGCGATCCACTTGGACCCTGTATTCCACTGCACCGCGATCACCATGCGCCACGACGTCATGCACCACACGGTGCTGCATGGCTCTGCCTTCGTGCTCGACCAGACCGACAGCGCCAATATCACGGCGCTGCGCACCGAGGCGTCTGCGATGAGAATCCTCAAGGAAACTGGTCGTGAGCCGATAGCGGTCTATTTGCGAATGGTTTCCGGCGGCTGCGCAACCCTGCGGGTGTCGATCCGGCAGCGCAGCCGCGGCGAAGCGCGCTCGGCGATTGCCGCATTGTTCGGCGGGATCATGCGGCTGAAGCATATCTACATATTTGACGAAGACATCGATATTCATGACGATCGTCAGGTCGAATGGGCACTGGGCACCCGCTTTCAAGCCGATCAGGATCTTGTCGTCCTGCAAGGCATGGCAGGAATGACCATGGACCCCTCGTTGAATGGACGCCGCACGGGGGCAAAGTGCGGCTTCGACGCGACGAGACCATTCGGCCGCGAGGATGACATCGTCCTCAAACGATGTGCGGCCAGGTCATTTGCAGGCCCAGCCCGCTTTCAAACAACGGAACAGGCGCTGGCATCGCAGCCGATGTTCTTCGGCGATATCGTCGAAGCGGTTGGAAGCGACGATGGACGCGAAATTGCATGTGGCCTTGATGCGCTACGCCAAGCCGGACATCTTGGACGTGACCGCGACGGCCGCTATCACCTCGGTTCATTCAATCCAGGCGTGACCGGGATCGTAGGCGAGCTTTACCACGACCCGAACGACGGAAGTTAGAGCGGCGCGCTGTTGTTGAAACAGTCTCCGCTCCAGCGGGCGACCGAGGCATTTGCTGGAACGTGCCTATGCCGGGACCCCAATATCCGTCATCGCCATGAGCCATGACGACGCGGATACTGAAGACCTCGCCAACGGCATCAAAACCAAGGAGCCGCTTTGCTTTAGGCGACTGCCGGGCGCTCGAAACGGCGACTCTCGTCACCCTCGACTCCCAGCGGTGACGTTCCGCGGTCATTGGCGAGTGCGCTCGATACGCGGCTCATGCCGGAGTTGCTGGCGGACCTTGGAGTGTCGCGTGCACGCCTGCCATCGATTGGTTTGTCCTTAACGTACACCGCAACTCCAATGCTATGATAGCGGGTGAAGGGTGGAGCATCGCGCGATGACATCGCAGAACCAACCATCAGACGACGACATATTTGACCAGCGGATTGTCCTCGCTACGGCAGAAGCGGCGATGCCGTCCGGGCAGCCCGGGCTCGGCGGGAAACTCGAGGACGGCCAGCCGGCGCGGCAACACGGCGGCCAATCGCAGCGGCGCGCAACCCCGGACGGGCAACCCCTCGATCGCGCCGCGATGAGGCTGAGCGACACGATCGCCGATTTCATCGCAGACTTCGACCTCAATGGGGTCGCTCCGCTGGCGCGCGAGCGGGCGCGCCTTGCCTTCATCGACACACTCGCAGTGATGCTCGCTGGCAGCCGTGAGCAGGGCACCCAGATCGTCTGCGAGATGGTGCGCCAGGAGGGTGCGGCGCCGGCTGTATCAGCGGTCGGCCAGTCATTCCGCACCTCGCCACAGCTGGCCGCGCTGGCGAATGGAGTCTCGGCCCATATCATGGACTACGACCTGTCGTCGCGAATCGGCCAGCCAACCTCGCCGATCATTCCGGCGCTGCTACCGGTTGCCGAACGTATTGGGGCAACGCCAGCCGAGGTAACAGCGGCGTTCATCGTCGGCTTCGAACTGGCGATGCGGCTTGCCCGCGCCGCGCCCGAGCAGTCCTCGGTCGGCGGCTGGCATGCCGTCGGCACCGTCGGCACGATCAGCACCGCCATGGCCTGTGCGCGCCTGATCAAAGCGCCGCCCGAAACGATTGCAGACATTTTGGGCATCGCAGCGTCACTGTCCGGCGGGCTATCGGCCAATTTCGGCACCATGACGAAGCCACTGCATTCCGGCACCAGCGCGCGCAATGGCATTGTTGCGACGGCGCTCGGTCGCGCCGGCTTTACGTCGAGCGCGGTAGCGCTGGAGAACCCGGTATCCGGTTATTTCCGCGCATTCGCTCGCGGCATGGCGGTGTCGTTCGCGCCGTTTGCCGATCTCGGCCGCCGCTACGACATCGTCGAGCGCGGCTTCAAGCCGAAGCGCTATCCATGCGGCGGCCTCGGCCACACCGCGATCGATGCGACGCTGGCGCTGCGGCGCGAGATCAAGGGCTCCGACGTGGTCGCCATCAGGACCGGCATTACGAAGCATGCCGCCTCCCACATCGGCGAAACCTACCCGACTTCGGTTGAGAGCGCCAAATTCAGCATGCCATACGTGGCGGCCTACGCGGCGTTATACGGTCCGCCGCTACTCAAGGCCTTCACCGAGGAAGCGATCGGCGACGAGGCGGTAAAGTCGCTTGCCAGCAAGGTAACGGTCGCGATCGACCCGGAGTTCGCCGACATCCTCGAAGACAGCCCGTCACGGGTCACGGTGAATCTCGCCGACGGCCGCACGGTCGAGCGCATCTGCTATTACGCGAGCGGCACGCCGCAGGTCCCGCTTACCCCGGAGCAGATCGAGGAGAAATTCTTTTCCTGTGCCGAGCGCGCAGTGGACATGGCGTCGGCGAAGAAAATCTTCGCCTTCCTCGGCCGCTTAGACGAAGAGCCTTCATTTGCGGACTTCTGGCCTTTATTGCGGCGTGGGTGATGTTCCTGAAACTCCGCTCGCACCGTGCCTCTCTAAGAGGTCGATTGGGCAGGCTCGGCGCCGTGCGGTGGAGAGAGGCCATTTTCGGCATGGCCATCGCAAGGTGACCACGATTAGTGCGCCTTTGCGCCGGAGAACCTTACGACTTTAGCCCACTTCTCTGTCTCCTCGGCGATGAGCCGCCCGAAATCGGCGGGTGAACCTCCAGACGTGGTGTTACCGAGGTCAGCAATCCGCGCCCTGATGGTCGGATCGGCGAGTCCCGCATTAATTTCCTGGTTGAGTCTGTCAATGATCCTGCTGGGCGTGTTTCTAGGCGCACCAATGCCGACCCAGCCGCTCGATTCGTAGCCAGGCACAAATTCGCCGATGGTGGGGATGTCCGGCAATACCTCCTGACGCGTCGAGGTGGTCACTGCCAGCGGGCGCAACCTGTCGGCCCTGATGTAGCTGATCGAGGCCCCTGTCGTGTGGAACATCACTTGCACCTGCCCGCGAAGCAGATCGGTAAGCGAGGCCACCCCTTCGCGATACGGGACGTGAATCATATTGATGCCGGTCATCATCTTGAACAACTCACCGGCGACATGTTGCACTGTTCCGATGCCTGCCGATGCCATGTTGATCTTGCCCGGGTTAGCTTTGGCATAGGCGATGAACTCGGGAACCGTTTTGGCCGGGAACGAAGGATTTACCTCCATAACCAAAGGGGTGCGGTAAATCTCTGAGACTGGTGCGATGTCGCGGATGAAATTGAAGTCGAGCTTGTCGTACAGCGTCACGTTAATTGCATTTGCGGCGACGACAACGAGAAGGGTGTAGCCATCTGGCGGCGCACGCACGACCGCCTCGGTGCCGATATTGCCGCCGGCACCTGGCCGATTCTCGACGACAAATGGCTGGCCGAGTCGCTCCGACAGCCATTGCGCCATCAAGCGCGCAACGATATCCGCCCCGCCACCGGCCGCGACGCTGACGATCAACCGCACTGGTCGTGTCGGATAGGCTTGCGCTCTCGCGATTCGCGCCATGGCCGGAACAGAGACAACAGCGGCCGCGAGAGTCAGAAAACGACGGCGCGCGCGTTGCATGGTATGCCTCCATCAGGCAGCAAATCTATTTCAATTCTACGGTCTCTGAAAGAGGCGCCGGTTCTGGGCCGGCCACGAGTTTTTTGCCTGCCAAGCGCATCGGGCGCGCGCGCGAACGGTCCCACCACCGAGCCCCCGGGTGCAGCCTGCCTGAAGACTTGCCAATAGCCAGTGAAACGCGCCATGCTGACACAGAACGGCAAGGCAAAGCAGGCAAAGGCAGGATAAGGAAATCGACCAGACCGATGACGCAGGATGCCACGAAAACTCCGGTGCTGATTGTTGGCGGCGGACCGGTGGGCTTGGCGATGGCAGGCGATCTGGGCTGGCGCGGCATCGGCTGCACGCTGATCGAGAAGACCGACGGCCGCATTACCCAGCCGCGCATGGACATGGTCCATGTCCGCACCATGGAATTCTGCCGGCGCTGGGGCATCGTGCCGTGGGTAGAGAGCGCCGGCTACAACCGCGACTATCCGCAGGACAATGCCTGGGTGACGAGCCTCGTCGGCGGCCATGAGCTCGGCCGCGAGCCGTTCCCGACGCCGCGCCAGGAAAAGCCGCCGCCACAGAGCCCGCAGAAACGCGAGCGCTGTCCGCAGAATTTCTTCGACCCCGTGCTGGCACGGTTCGCCGGCACTTTCTCTCACGTGAGCCGCCGCTATCGCACCGAGCTCGTGGACTTCGCCGAGTGCGAACACGGCGTCACCGCAACGGTGGTGGACTATGCGAGCAGCAAAACTGCCCGCATCGAAGCGCGCTACCTTGTCGCTTGCGATGGGGCCGCAAGCTCCATTCGCGAGCGGCTCGGCATCGGCCTCAAGGGCAACCCTGTCCTGACATACACCACCAACGCCATCTTCCGCTGCGAAGGCCTAGAGAAGTTGCACCGCGTCCCCCCCGCCTATCGCTTCATCTTTATCGGCCCGGAGGGCACGTTCGCGACCCTTGTTGCCATCGACGGCCGGGACCACTGGCGCTTTTCCTTCGTCGGCAGTCGCGAGCACCGCGAGCTCGGCGAGGCCGAATTGCGTGCGGCCATCGAACGGGCGGTCGGCTGCCGGTTCGATTTCGAGATTACGTCGGTGATGCCATGGACGCGCCGGGAGCTGATTGCCGACAGCTACGGCACCGCGCGGGTGCTGCTGGCGGGCGATTCGGCGCACCAACTATCGCCAACCGGGGGGTTCGGCATGAACACCGGCATCCAGGAGGCGGTAGACCTGTCCTGGAAGCTTGCGGCGTGCCTAGAAGGCTGGGGCGGCGAGGCCCTGATTGCTTCCTACGAACGCGAACGCCGTCCGGTCGCCGCACGCAACATTGCCGAGGCAGCCGGTAATTTAGCCCGCATGCTGTCGCCGCGCCAGCAGCGTCCGCCGCCGGAGATTTTTCTTCCCGGTGCTGCCGGCAATGCAGCTCGGTACGATTTCGGAACGCGGTTCACCGAAACGATGCGGCGCGAATGGTTCACGCTCGGCATCCAGCTCGGCTATCGATATGAGCACTCGCCGATCTGCATTCCCGACGGCACGCCGGCGCCACCCGATGAGACCGAGACCTATACGCCGACCGCGCGTCCGGGCCATCGCGCGCCGCATGGGTGGCTGGGGCCGCTCCGCTCGACGCTCGACCTGTTCGGACGGGGCTTTACGCTCCTGCGTTTCGGTGCGAAGCGCCTCGACACGCGCGCACTCGAACAGGCCGCGGCGGACCGTGCCGTCCCGCTGCACAGCTGCGACGTAGACGATCCGGCGGTCCAGGCGCTCTATGAGCGACGCCTCGTGCTGGTGCGGCCCGATGGTCATGTCGCCTGGCGCGGCGATGAGGTGCCGGCCAATCCGCACGAGGTGATCGACAAGGTGCGTGGGGCCGGGGGACAGGTTGCCAGTTGCTAGAAACAGCCCCACAATTGCCGAGCGTGACACCAGGGCGCCGGGAGCTGCCATTAAACAACAGGCCTGTTATTAGGAGCGCGGCTCACGCCTCGTTGGTTGCCTGGTCTGCGCGCTTTGATTGACCTTAAATCCAGGGTCCTGCCTCACCGTCATGCCTGCAATCATCGGACAAGCGCTGACCCGCAAAGAGGACGCAAGGCTCCTTACCGGCAGCGGTCGCTATGGGGATGATTTCAGCTTGCCGAACCAAGCCTATGCGGTGTTCGTACGCTCGCCGTACGCCCACGCCCGCATTCGCTCGGTCGACACAAGCGTGGCGCGCGGGATGCCGGGCATTCTTGCGGTGCTGACCGGCTTTGACGCGAATGCCGATGGGCTGGCGCCGATCCCGCACACGCCGATTTCGCTCGGGCCGCCGGCTGATATAGCGTTGAAGAATCGTGACGGAACGCCGCCCGGCTTTGCGCCGCACCCGCTGCTCGCCACGGATCGCGCGCGCTACGTCGGCGAACAGGTGGCGATGGTGGTTGCCGAAACGGTCGATGCAGCACGCGACGCCGTCGAGCACGTAATGATCGATTACGCGCCGCTGGCTGCGGTGGTCGGCGGCGTTGCGGCGGCTGAGCCCGACGCCATCCAACTGTACGACGATATCGCCAACGTGTGCATTGACGCGGATGTGGGCGATGCCGCGGCAACAGCCGCTGCGTTCGCACAGGCCGCCCATATCGTCAACCTCGATACTTGGGTCCATCGGGTCACCGGCGTCCCGCTCGACGCCCGGGCGGCGGTCGGCGCCTATGACGTGGACAGCGGGCGCTACACGCTCTTTGCCGGCAGCGGCGGTGTGGTGCGCCAGAAACGGGAGCTTGCCGGGGTGCTTCGCGTTCCGGAAGCGGCGGTGCGCGTCGTTTCTGGCGATGTCGGCGGCAACTACGGCACTCGCAACGCCTTCTATCCGGAATTCGCGCTCGTCGTGTGGGCGGCGAAACGTATTGGCCGACCGGTCAAATGGACCTGTGAGCGAGGCGAAGCGTTCGCCAGCGACTATCAAGGCCGCGACCAGGCTATCCGGGCCGAGCTCGCACTCGACGCCACGGGCCGTTTCCTGGCCCTGCGCGGATCGGTGATCTGCAACGCCGGCGCGCACAGCGTGATGTACGTGCCGCTGGTCAAATGCACCGAGTTGCTGACTTCCGTATATCGCGTGCCGGTAGCGGCTATCCGCGCCCGCGCGGTGCTCAGTACCACGCCGCCGACCACTCCTTACCGCAGCGCCGGCCGTCCCGAGGCGATGTTCGTGATGGAGCGGCTCATTGACATCGCCGCCCGCCAGTTCGGCTTTGAGCGGATCGAGCTGAGACGAGCGAACCTCGTTCCGGCCTCCGCGCAGCCCTATGCCAACCCGCTCGGCATGACCTACGACAGCGGTGATTACGAGCGCAGCATGAATCGCGCGCTCGCCCTCGCCGACTGGAAAGGCTTCTCCGAGCGCCGCCGCCAGGCCGTACACCGCGGCCGGCTGCGCGGGATCGGACTTGCCAATTACATCGAGGCAACCAGCGGCTCACCGCGAGAATATGCCCGGATTACGGTTGAACCGGAGCGCGCTGTCGAAGTGGTCGTCGGTACGCTCTCAAGCGGTCAAGGCCACGAAACAAGCTTCGCGCAATGTGTGGCCGAGTGGCTGGGCGTACCGATAGAGGGCGTGCGCCTGGTCCAGGGTGACACCGATATTGTGCCGGTCGGCGGCGGGTCGCATTCCGGCCGGTCGATGCGCATGGCGAGCATTGTCATGGCACGGGCATCGGAGTTGATTATCGCCAAGGCGAGCAAGCTCGCCGCTCACGTCCTTGAGACCGACGTCACGGACATTGAGTTCGTCGATGGACAATTCAAGGTGAGGGGTACTGATCGCTCGGTCGGTTTGTTTGAAGTTGCAGCTGCCGCTCGCGAACGGAATGATTTGCCCGAAGACCTGCGCGGCCCGCTCTGGGCGGAATGCGACCAGACAATCCGAATGGCCGCTTTCCCATTCGGCAGTCACGTCTGCGAGGTTGAGATCGACCCCGAGACTGGCTTGGTCGAAATCGTATCATACACGGCGGTCGATGACGTAGGTCGCGCGGTCAATCCACTTATTCTGCATGGGCAGACTCACGGCGCGATCGTTCAGGGTGTGGGACAGGCGCTATGGGAGCAATGCAGCTATGAATCCGAAAGCGGACAACTGCTGTCGGGATCGTTCATGGATTATGCGATGCCACGCGCGTCCATGCTGCCGTCCTTTATCACCGAGTTGAGTGAGACACATGCGCCGGGCAATACGCTTGGCGTGCGCGCCGGTGGCGAAGGCGGTACCACGCCGAGCCTTGCCGTCGTCGTGAATGCGATCGTTGATGCCCTGGCCGGCTACGGGGTTGTGCATTTTGAGATGCCGGTAACATCGGAGCGTGTCTGGCGCGCGATTCGGCAATCGACCCGAAATAGCGCGCCGCCTGAAGCCTGATAGGCTCCACCAACCGCATCGTTTTCGCACCCGTCAATGCTCTAGGGTTGTCGTTGGTCTTGCGTGCCGTGTCACGGCGCCAATTGGCACCAAGTCCGACGGATCGCGAAGAACCCTGCGTCCATGTCCCATTTGTCGTGGCGAAGGCGGAGAATTCCGCAGTATGTCACGTTAGGTGCTCCCCTTCCGCGCCGTCGGGCGGCAGGCGGCGCCGCCGGGGTGCATGAGGGAGAAGGACGTGAACTATGTCGCAAAAAGATGAGATTGAGTCCACTCTAGTGGCCGCCTCATTTATAATAATTCCATTGCTCCTTATCGCCATTTTCTTCGCAGCCGCTTATCACGGCACGTTGTATGTGACTGGCTCGCAGTTCTACGAAGCATGCTCGGAACGCCAGGCTAAAGCCCGCGCGCTCGGAGCCCTCGAAAAGCCTCAAGCAAGCAATCCGGACCAGGCAGCGCTCTGGACTCAATGTACCCCCATAACAGCTCGCACGATGCGGGACACAGGAATGTTTTTTAGTTCTTCTGCGGAAAATGCGCCCCCAGAAATGAAGGCGCTGATAGGGTACTGCCCTGATCGCTATGCCGATGTTCCGGCATTTCTGGAAAACCTCTACATTATGGCGATAAACTCGATAGAAATGGCTGGCGGCCCATCGTTAATCGACCGCGTGGCTCCCGCAGAATGGCTGATAGAGCGGGTCGTGAGACAGCGCTGGCCGCGGTGCAAAGACGCCGCGCGGACCTATTGGGCCAAGCGTCAAAAACCTGCCGGCGGCGGCGCCGACCCATTGACTGAGCCCGCGATGCCGTCCGACGCTCCCCGCGACACCTTAATCCAAAGATTGCGTCCGAACGGTATCGATCCGACCGGACTCCAGACCATAACGGCTGCGTAAAGGGCTGATACCGCTTCCATAGCTGCTTGAATCGCTTTGAGTTGCTGGAATCGTTGGAGTTTTCGGTGTTTTTCTGTGGCGCGCTCGATCGCAATATGGTTCGCTTTGACTTATCTGATTCGGGGGACGGCGGATGGTCAAGTGCACCAAAAGGCAAATCCGGAAACTGAAAACAGCGCTGCACTGGAAAATCCCTACGGCGCA
>JASHRR010000371.1 GCA_030037185.1 Xanthobacteraceae bacterium
GTAAACTCATTCGGGCTTCCGCCCTTTTGATCCGACAAGTCCGGTGCGGAAGTAGAAGGTCTCGACGCAGGTGATTGGGCCTGAACATTCACGTACGCATGGGAAATAACTTTTTCCTTCGCGTCGGCATCACGAACGCGGCTGACCACAAAAGAAACTAACTTCCTAAATCTAAGAACGTTAAAAACGTTTGTACGTTAACCGGCTAACTCAACTGGAAGCCAGAAGGTTTCAGCAGGAGATAAAAGGATGTGGAACGTTAAAAAGTACGCAGCGATTGCTGCCGTCAGCACGGGCGTTTGGCGCGGCCAGTCCGGCATCGGCGTGCGGATTCGGCTGGGGGGTTGAGGCGTCGGTTACGGCTTGGCCGGCTTAGGCGGCTGGGGCGGCTGGGGCTGGCCGTCTTACGGCTACGCCGGCTACGGCGGCTACGGCGGCTGGGGCGGCTGGGGCGGCTGGGGCGGTGGGTACGGCGCCGTCGGTTACGGCGGCTGGGGCGGCGGCTGGGGCGGCTGGGGTTGCCGGCACCGCCACGCACATGGCTACGGCGGTTATGCTTTGGCGTACGCGCCTCGGCACTCGGGTTACGCCTATGCCGCGTACACCTCGCGACATAATCGGCGCACCTATGCTCAGTCTCGCCATCACCAGCAGCTTTATGCGTCCGCGCACAGCGTGCGATACAGCTTTAATCATCATCAGGCGAAGCGTCATCTTCTCGCTTCTCTGAAGCAGAGCACGCGTAACGGATAAATCAGCAGATCGCGCGCTTCGCACGAAGCACGCGAAACTTGATTGCTAGTGATCTTCGTTGCTCCTAAGCGATCAGTCGTAATCGGCCCCGGCGTGCTCGTATCTCCCGCCGGGGCCAGCGATTGTTGCGACGGGAGTCAGGGGAGGTAAGCCTACTGCCCGCCGGCGCAATTCTAGAATTGCGCCAAGCCCCGGCGCCCCGACGGGGCGTGCCCTTGGGAGTTCACTCTGATAACGCGCCGCTTTTGTTCTGGCTGTCGTCGCGGTGCCGTGGCCGCCATCAATAACAACACGGCCGCAGGCTCGAGCAGCACTGCCACAATAAAAGCCCGCAGCATGACGTCAGGATCGACATTTTAGCAGCGTGGCCAGATTCGGCTACCATGAGCCTCCTCCGCCTGTCTACGGACCTGCAACGCGTTGCGCTGGATTGCGTTGCGCCGTCGCCAAATCCATCGCACTCGACGTGCGGCCGCGCTTGGTAGCCACACTCACAGCCTCGTCAATCTGCCCAATGCGCTTGTCGAAGTCCGCGATCGTTTGCCGTCGCGCCTCGATCTTGGCCCCGATCTCTGCGCTCTTGCCCACCGTCGCCAAGTCGCCCGACAACTGTTGTGCGCCTTGGCTGAGAACCCATAAGCCCCGATCGCGTTGAGGCACATGAGTACGGCAACGAGCCCAGTGCACCCCGCCGCGTGCACGCGGCAATCCGCGAACCAGGCTACCGCCGAGAGCCTGCTGATTTCCAAAGCAGCGCCTGAGCCGACCACGGACAGAGCGCGCCGGTGAAGACAGATGCCACACCCAAGATCGAGTAACCGCTGCCACGACGGCGAGCATGAGCGCCGCTGAAGGTGGTTCGATGGATAGGGGTTGCGAGTGGCAGAGAGGCTGTGGCGTTACTTTCGACGCGACTGCGGGCTTGGATAGCAGCTCGCCCTTGTTCTGCATGGCCGTCGGATCGGGAAGGACCGCGACAAGTAGAATGAAAGCCAGCCGTCATTTGGCGTCCGGATCGACCTTGGCAGGTGGCGAGGCAGAGCGCAAAGTCCGCGGCTGCGCTGACCGTCGATTGACGCTGGGCTCAATGCCCTAACGTCACAAACTCTTGCTTTGGATGGATGCAGGTGAGCGGCGGCGCAGGGTGCTCGATACTGCTGGTCATTATGCCGGCGTCCGGTTCCGGCGCTTGCGATATCAGCGCACACCGCGTAACGTCGCCACGTCATAGTTCGACCTTCCGGCGCGGCTTCAGCCGCGCCTTTCTTTTGACCGCGCCTCGCGGCATTGTGGTTCGACTACCACAGCCGGGGCACTGTAACATTCACTGCGCAGAAGTACCTTGGCCGGCGGCGCCGCCGGCTTTTTTTGCGTACCACGATAGGTTTCGTTCTCGGTGGACATCATTTGCCTTAAGTTGGTCACGCGACCGTCCCTGATAGGACGAGTTCGGCGGAAATGTCCTCATAACGAGGACACCATTGCCGTGACTTGCCGGCCCAACAGGCGGGTTTTTCTGCTGCGCGCGCAGTGGCGGGAACCATTTTTTTGGTGGATAGGGCTTCGGCGGAGGAATGCGCACAACCCAGCGAGCCAATTGCTACTGATAGGCCGGACACGACCAATTCGTCGATCGTGGTGCCGGGGGGGCAGCTTGCAGAATGAGAATGGCAGCAATGTCGACCGCCACGACGACGGCGACGTTTTCGACGGCACGAATGCCGAATGGCGGCGACGCACCGTGCTTCCAGGTGCTTGTCATGTGCCGAATCTATGTCGGAACCTTCCGCGGCTCGGGACCGACGCGACGACTGACGTCGACGAAAAAGCCCATCGCGGCAGTGCGAGGATTTTCTCTAGGGTGGGCGCGACAGGATCGCTGTTGGAGATCCTCGCGTTGCTCGAAAGAACGCACCCATTGGCGCGGGCGCTGAACTCGCTCGGCCGCCAAGGCCCACAGGGGGCTTTCAGAAACAGCAGGCGTTGAGAACAAACTGGCGTGGCCGGACATCCCCGACCGAAATCACATCGAAAGGATGAGCGTATCCGATGAACGGCGCTGAACTGCTCGTATCTGCACTGGAGAACGAGGGCGTGCAGCAGATTTTCGGGATTCCCGGTGAGGAGAATCTCGATCTCGTCGACGCGCTCCGACGCTCAACCATCAAGCTCGTCTTGACCCGCCACGAACAGGCGGCAGCCTTCATGGCGGCGACGCAAGGGCGCCTCACGGGCAAGGCAGGTGTCTGTCTGTCCACGCTTGGTCCGGGCGCGCTCAACCTCGCGACCGGCGCCGGCTACGCTTTGCTAGGCGCAATGCCCATGATCATGATCACGGGCCAGAAGGGTATCCTAAGCCGGAAACAAGCGCGGTTCCAGGTCGTGGACATCGTCTCCATGATGACACCGTTGACGAAGATGGCCCATCAGATCACCAGCGGATTAACCATTCCCTCGATCGTACGGGAGGCGTTCCGGGTGGCGCAGCAGGAGAGGCCGGGGCCGGTCCATCTTGAGTTGCCGGAGGATATTGCACGTGCGACCGCGCCGGCGATCCCACCCGTTCCGGCCCACCCGATCGACCGGCCGGTCGCATCGCATTCAGCGTTGGATCGTGCGGCCGCGCTAATCCTTAAGGCCGAGCGGCCGCTGGTCATGCTGGGCGCCGCCGCCAGCCGTCCACACCTTGCCGGCTCCTTGTCTAATTTTGTAAACCGGGTGCAAATCCCGTTCTTCAGCACGCAGATGGGCAAGGGGTCGATCTCAGGCGAGTCCGGGCTTTACATGGGCACGGCGGCGCTATCCGAGCGGGACTACGTGCATTGGGCTATCGACCGCGCAGATCTCGTCATTGCGATAGGCCACGACACCGTCGAGAAGCCGCCCTTCCTCATGGGACCGAACGGTCCGATTGTTTTGCATGTGGGTTACCTTCCGGCGACCGTCGAGGAAGTCTACGCTCCGAATGCGGAGCTGGTGGGTGATGTAGCCCACAACCTAAGGCTTCTCGCCGACCGTCTCGAGGGTGGGCTGCCCAACGCGGGCGCGCTTCTTGCGCTTCGGGAGAAGATTCTCGCGCGCATCGCCGACAGGGCGGAAGAGAGTCGCTATCCGTTGACACCACAGCGTCTCGTACACGATGTGCGCCAGGTGATGCCGGAGGACGGGATCGTTTGCCTGGACAATGGCATGTACAAAATCTGGTTCGCCCGCAACTACCGCACCCATGTGGCGAACACGCTGCTGCTCGACAACGCGCTTGCAACGATGGGTGCCGGCCTGCCCTCGGCCATCATGGCCGCGTTGCTCAATCCAAGGCGTCGCGTGCTGGCAGTGTGCGGCGATGGCGGGTTCATGATGAACTCGCAGGAACTGGAGACGGCGGTACGCCTTGGGCTCGATATCGTCGTGCTCATTGTGGAGGACCATTCTTTCGGGATGATCAGGTGGAAGCAGGCGGTCGACGGGTATCCGGATTTTGGCATGACCTTCGGCAACCCCAACTTCGTCACCTATGCGACGGCGTATGGCGCCAACGGCAGCCGGGTGGAGAGCGCAGACGATTTGGCACCAACGCTCGAAGCGGCCTTCAGCCGTGGCGGGATTCAGCTCGTTTCCGCGCCTATCGACTATTCGGAGAACCTGCGGGTCCTGGTCGAGGAGCTGCGCGATCAGGCGTGATGAGCGGACTAGCCTCGAGACTATCTCCTCGGATCAACAACGGTCATCAGGACCGACGTTCCACTTGCCGCTCCAGCCTGGCGTCCGACTGCGCAGAAGCCCCGGCTCGCGGAGTGACACCGTTGCGCCCTGCTTGGCTCCCGTCCGATACTGGCATGCCTTGCAAGCCGCCACCACTGCCACAGCTTCGGCGCTGCCAAGGAGGCTGAGGCCGCCGAGAAAGCTGCGGCGGCTTCGTGCAGGGCTGGGCTCGGTAAGCCAGGGCACCGTCCGCGCGATCGTATTTCTGCCCTGGCCAGCCGCCGTTAGGCATCGGGGGCGCGCCGATTAAACATCCAGAGCACGATGGCGCTAGTAGCCAACATCACCACCCCGCCGAGCAGCACCGATAACGGCGTGGCGCCCAGACGTTCGAACCATTGGGTGTAGAAATGAATGCCGGCAAAGACCGCGACAAGGTTGACCAACCAACGCCGGTTCATCTGCACGGCCCAAATGCCCGCACCGAGCAGGACGATTGCCCAGAGGATGCTAAATGCTGCGGCAGGAATCATAGTCTTGGTCATGAACACCAACGATGCGTCCTTGGCGTTCATCGAGCGCAGCAGCATCAACGGATCGCCCCAAAGTGAGCCGATCCAGAAGCCGAAATTAATCAGCAACAGCGAGGTGCGCGCGGCAGTGATCGCGAGGCGATCATAGTCGGCCGGCAGACTTCGAGGCCTGATAAGCGATCAGCACCGACGCGGAAAATAGCATAACGGTCAGCGTTGGCTCGAAGATCGCCAGCGAATAGAGGGCGTTAACCGGTGCGGGCGCCCACGCAGGCGGAAGCCGCCAGCACCGACAGCGCCATCAAAAGGCCCGAGCACGCCGCGACGGCCGCGAGTGCGAAGGCGACCGTGACGATCAGCATAGAGCTAGCCCGGAATTGTCAAATATTAATCGTTTGAGAAAACCGGGCTAGCGAGCCGGCTCCGTAGGCGATCACCCCGCCGCCGAACATGAGCGCGCCGACGACCAAGCAAACCTGCCCGAGCGGGATCCATTGTTGCACGCGGTTGAGCACAACCGCGCACCCAACGGGCATTAGTGCGTAGCGTGATCTTCATTGCGCCCTCTCCACCGAATGTGCCGCCACCGGGTCGGCGACAGCCGCCACCAGAGCGGCGCACATCGCGCGCGCGGCCGGTCGCCATCCCGGCTGCGGTGAAAATCGTGCCAGCAAGCAAGCTCGCTCCGATGATTTGCTGGTCCAAGATAAAGGGGACTCGTCCTCGAGGACCTCTCTCTCAACAGCCGCAGCGGCGCCGCGTCCGAGTGTCAACACGGTTTTGAACATTCCCTTCTCCGTGCAAATGAACGGCGTTCATGGCTATGCCAGGGTCGTGAACGACGTTCAAGAATATCTTGAACGACGTTCACACGATTTCGTGAACGAAGCGGCTTGGCTGACAACGGCAAGCTCGCGTCACGGCTCGTAAAATTTGGTTCCACCTGTGCAGCAAAAGCGGTGGAACGCCGGCATACCCGAAAAGATCGCCGATCTCACCAATCCGATCCTGCGGCCATGCCGCGAAATGCCGACGCCAATGAGCGCGGTACCTGGCGGGAAACCGGCTTCACGGCGATGACGTGGAGGCAGGACTTTCAGCTGTACCTAAAACGTGCCTCACAGCCCCAAACCCGAAGCCGTCAGGGCTGATCGGTCGGCCATTACGAAACCGGCGGCACCCTCGCGGTCGACATCATCCACTTGAACGACAGCACCCTACGTCGACAACTCTAGCACCCCGCACACCAACGCAGCCTCACGTGGTCGAGCGCCTCATGCCCGTCGACAACGCAGACGGGCTGCCGGTCAACGTGCACGTCGCGGACCCGGGTGCTTTCACCGCCACAGGCCGATCGGCGCCGCGTGGCAAGTACCGCTGCACGGTGTGCGCCGAGAACGAGGGCGATCATTTCAACCCGGCCTCTGTCATCCAGGGACAAGCCGGCTCTCTGACTAGCGATAAACGCTGCAGCGAAAACGAATTGATCACCGCGTCCGTTGCGGTCAGACTCGAACGCTCCGAGATGTTCGAATCCAGCACTTAGACGGGAGAATTCGATGACGCGAACATTGATCATCGCGACTGCTTCAGCCGTAGCGCTATTTTCTTCGTCGGCGCTCACACAAGAGCGAAACCGAAGTACGGCACCGATCCCTGATTTCTCCGGCATTTGGGGCAACCCATACCTCTACGGCATCGAACCGCCGCTGTCGGGTCCCGGCCCATTGGTGAACAAGGCGCGTCGGAAACAAACCTTTGACGTCGATGGCCGGCCCCTACCGGCTACGAACGCGCCGCTCGTAAGCGAGGCCAGGCAGCTAGTCGGCGATTATACCAATCCGATCTTGAAGCCAGAGGCCGCGGAAGTCGTGAAAAAGCACGCGGAAATGTCGCTGGCGGGCGTGGGCTATCCGAGCCCGCGCAACCAGTGTTGGCCGCAAGGCGTCCCCTTCATTTTCACAAATGATGCCCTGCAATTGTTGCAACAGCCCGACAAGCTCACGATGCTTTATGACGAGGACCACGAAGTCCGACGCGTGCGCATGAACCAGCCTCATCCCGCGCAGGTGACGCCATCTTGGTACGGGGACTCGGTCGGCCGTTACGAAGGCGACACTCTGGTGATCGACACCGTGGGATTTAAGATCGGGCCGTTTTCCGCCGTCGACCAGTATGGCACGCCGTTCACCCAAGCTCTGCACGTGGTGGAACGTTATCGGCTCATCGATTACGAAGCCGCGAAGGAAGCATGGCGGCGTGGCGGAAAAGAGAACGGTCGCGGCGGCGGCATCGGCGAAACGTGGACGCCCGACCCTAACTATAAGGGCAAGGCATTACAACTCCAATTCACGGTCGAGGACGAAGGCGTCTTCACAACCGCCTGGTCCGCAAGCAAAACCTATCGGCGCGTATTCCGCAACTGGCCCGAGAATGTCTGTGCCGAAAACCCGCATAAATACGGCACAGAAAAAGACGCCGCGGTCCCGACTGCTGACAGGCCGGAGTTCTGAGAGTTGCAGACCCGGGTCAAGCACAACGCGGACCCGAGCGGCGGCGGTGGCGTCCGCTGGCGGTGCCAGACCGGCTTCGAGGTCGGGGGCCGTTTGGCGCGGATTTGGCGCGGCGGTCGAGATGATCTCAGCAAGTCAAGCCACAAAAGTCAGGCGGCATCACAATATCACAATAAAGTCATTGCGCGGTCAGACTGACTTCCTCGTTCGAGCACAGAAACGGACAGATCAACTCGTCCGATGCATCGCTCTGGTCGGCAATTTCGAGGAAACTGAGATGTTCACGACGTCGCGTCGAGACCTTATTCTATCGGCAACCGTGGCCGGGGCCGCGTTTGGCCTGGACAGAAGCCTGGCCATAGCCGCAGCGCCAAGAGCCCAGAAGACCCCAGATCCGGCCAGGGGCTTCTTTCGGTACACGATCGGAGATGCTGAGTGCACGGCCGTATACGACGGCATCTGGGAAAAAAAGCATGATCCGGCGTACTTCAGCAACGCGACTGTCGCCGACACCAAACAAGCCCTGGCCGATGCTGGGCTCACTACGGCGTTCGTGACGATTCCGATCACTGTGTTCGTCATCAAGCTCAACGGCAAGCTCGTTTTATGCGACGCCGGAGGCGGCAACCAAGTTCAGGCCTTCAATCCGGAGTCTGTTTTCGTTTCCGGGAAGATGATGGCCAATATGAGGGCTGCCGGTATCGATCCTGAAAACATCGAGACGGTGTTGATCTCGCACTTCCATCCCGATCACATCTTTGGCTTGCTCGAGAAAAAAAACACCAACACACCGGTGTTCCCTAACGCGGAAATCATTGTGCCGGCGGCCGAATACAAGTGGTGGACCGATCCGTCGCTGATCAGCCGCTTGCCACCGGCACGCAGACCGCTGGCCCGCCGTATTCAGGTCGTCATCCCGAATTGGAAGAACGTGCTCCCGGTGGCGGGGGAAGACGAGGTGGTGCCCGGAATCCGCTTCGTCAGTGCACCCGGACACACGCCGGGCCATACCGCCTTCCACATCAGCTCAGGTAATGAGCAATTGATGATTTCCAGTGATGCGGCCTACGTGCCGGCGCTGTGCGCCGCGCATCCAGGGTGGCACGGGGTCTTCGACCAGGATCCTGTATTGGCCGAGGTTAGCCGCCGCAAGCTGCTTGATCGGGTGATTGCCGACAAGATGTTGATCTGCGGCTCCCACTTCCCCTGGCCTGGACTTGGCAAGATCGCCCGCGACGGCGCTGGCTACGCGCTGACTGTGCACACTGCATAACACCCGCGCGGCGGCACGAATGGATTAGCGGCCAGGCAAATTCGATCCACGCTCGGCCCATGAGCGTCAGCGCAGAAGCGCGGAATTACGATCGATCCCTTAAGGACATTCAATCGGCCACGCTCATTGGGAGGTTGAGAAATATGCCGGCGTTTTCTGACGATGGCTGTTCGCGCATACCGATGAACACGCTCTATAATTTGCTTGGTATTTCTCCGGACGCCGACAATGAAGCCCTCAAAAAGGCGTTCCGCGAAGCCGTCAAGGCAACCCATCCCGACATTCACGCCGACGATCCAGATGCTCGGTCGCGATTCACCCAAGTTGTCGCCGCCTATGCCCTCCTGCGCGATGCGAAGCAGCGGGCGAGATACGATTGGTTGCTGCAGCAGCAATTTCGGCTCAAGCCTGAATACCCGCAACACCAGTTGAAGCCCCGACCTCAGCAACTTCGGTTGAAGAGGATGCGCATTATCGTCATCCAGGCGATCGCCGTTGCCGTCCTCATTGTCGCGCTGGTGCATGGATACCGGCTGTTGGCGCCCGTTCCTACGACAGCCGTCGTGGCGGCCAAACAGGATGATGGCGACACTTCGACAGCCGTCGTGGCGGTCAGAGCGGATACGATCAAAGGCGATATGGATAAAGCGGGCGGCCAACTCACGCAGCCAGCCCCAGACCGAGACGGGGGAGGCCACAGACATAACAGAGGCGGGGTTTCTAACGCGGTGAGCGAGTCGAGCTTTGGCGCATACGCGGCGAACAGCAGCGACGTCCAGATTGTCGGCCGCGAGCCTGGCCCCCCTGCCAACGATGCCAATTTCTATCGAGAGCGAGGGATCGCCTCTTACCGCAGGGGTGATCTTTCGCAAGCGACCGCCGAGCTCGATGAGGCGATCCGGCTCGATCCGGATAACGCACAAGACTACAATATCCGTGCCAATGCCTGGGATGAAATGGGCGTCTTCGATCGTGCACTCGCTGACTACGACGAGGCGATCCGCATCGATCCGAACAACCCAGCCGTATTTCATGACCGGGGCATCATGTGGCAACGCAAAGGGGAACTTGATAAGGCGCTCGTCGATTTGGATCGGGCAATCCGATTCAGCTTCGCAGACGCCAGAATCTACTGCGATCGCGGCCTGGTCTGGTATAAAAAGGGTGACCACGATCGTGCGATCGCCGATTTTGATCACGCTATCAAGCTCGATCCCGACGCTGCCGCCGCCTGCATCCATCGCGGCATCATCTCGCATCGGAGCACCACACCTGACGCTTCATAAGAATTATGATGATTCGCGCTGGAGTTAGACCGCTATAGCGCGGTTTTGTTCTCGTTTTGGCGTCTTTGTCATGCGGCTTTGAGGCCGACGGCGCGAACGAGGGTATCGAGATTATCGACCCCGCGCTGATAGAGGCCTCGAGGCAAAGAGTATCCTGGCGGGAGCAGTTGCGAGAGTTGGGGAGCGTGGCAACAAGACCCTTGGCGCGTTCGAAAGGTCGTAGCGGAGCGAAGCGAGCCGTGTAGTGCTCGCGGGCCAATGGTACTTATTGAGGCGGATACGGGCAAGAATGGAAAGTAAGGGCAGATGCGCACGAACATCCGCCCCAATCCCGGTCGTTGACGTAAAAGTTGGAGTGAACGACCCAGCGCTCGGCCATCTGAAGGTGCCATCGGTTCGCAGCCTTATCGCCGATGGCAGTCATAATACGCGCGGGCTGACGCGCCTTGAGGATGACCGCCACGGCGCCGGCTTGGCTCTCCTTATTGCGCTCGGAGGGGGAACGCGATTGCCAGTCACCAGCGTCATGGCGGATGATCATTGCCACTCTGCCGGCCCATCCAAACATATCGCGGCACTCCGAGCGGCCGTCCGAGGATCTGTGCGCGGTGCTGACGCCATGTGGTCGATCGGCTCCAACCATTTCTTCCGTGCCAAGAGAGGATGATGTAGATTCCGCCCCTTGATCAGAAGCACGAAAGGCCCGGCCTGGCTGGCCGCACAATGAATGGCAACGAGACAGGGAGGTCAATGATGATGGTGATGAATAGGCGCGAATTTCTAGGCGGCGCGTCTGCCGGAGCTGTGATGCTTGCGTGCGCCCGGAACGCGCGAGCCGCAACCTATGATCTGATCATCAGGGGTGGCCGAGTGATCGATCCATCACTTTCGCTCGACGCGGTCCGCGACGTGGCGATCGTTGCGGGCAAGATCGCGGCGGTCGAAACCAACATCACGGGCGATGCCGCAGAAACGATCGACGCGCGCGGCAAAATCGTCGCTCCAGGCCTGATCGACATCCATACCCATGCCGGCCGCAGCAAGGAAGGGCCGCCGCTGGCTCTGCAAGACGGTGTCACCGGATGGGTTGATGCCGGATCGGGAGGAGCGGACAATATCAATGAAATTGCGAGTGTCGCGAGGGGAGCGCCCCAAATCGGTCGCGTCCTCGTCAATATCGCGCGGACCGGCGTCGCCCCCGGCGGCGAACTGATGGACATCACCCGCGCCCGAGTAGATTTGGCGCGCGGAGCCATTGCCCGCAACCGCGATGTCGTGGTCGGCGTCAAGGCGCGATTGTCGGAAAACGTTGCCGGCAGCAACGACCTCGAAGCGCTGCGCCGTGCGCAGGAGGCAGCTGCACCCTTCAATTTGCCAGTGATGATCCACGTTGGGCAGAACTACTCGCCGATGCGCGCGATCCTCTCGCTGCTCAAGCGCGGCGATATTGTCACCCACATGTATGCGCCGCCACCCAATAGCATCCTCGATGACCAGGGGCGCCTGTTCGCGGACGTAACGGCGGCACGTCGTCGCGGCGTTCTGTTCGACTTTGGCAATGGAGGGGGCGGTCATTTTAATTGGGATATGGTGGAGCGTGCGACGCGACAGGGTTTCTGGCCCGACACCCTCTCCACCGATTGGAATGCAATGTCACGCAGCAATCCAGGCGTTGTGGATTTCCCGAACGTCATGTCGAAGTTCCTGATGTTCGGCATGCCGCTGAGCCAAGTGATCGCCTGCGCGACAGTCAATGCGGCGCGTGTATTCGACGTCTTCAACGACCGCGGGACGCTCAATATCGGTGCGGCGGCCGATGTCGCGATACTGGAACTGCGCAACGGTACGTTCGAATTCTTGGACAACTACAACAACAAGCGCACCGGTACGCAGAGGCTCTTCCCGGTAGCGACCGTGCTGGGTGGCAAGCAGACGCCAGGGCGCGCTTAAGCGGGACGGAACCGGCGCAACCATTGCAAGTCGGCACCGCCTGCCGCCTGGCGGGCCCGTGCTCCTATGTGTTGCATAGCCCATCAAATTATCGGCTGCCGATCTGGTGCCCAACTTAGGCGATTAGCGCGCCATCGTGCCCGCCTGGCGGCAGATCAGAAACACGGCTCTAGCCCGCTCTCGGTTATTTTGCCAATGCGGATCCGACCTCGCGAGGGTCGCCCCGACGACATCCCGTCAGACCTCCTGATCGAGACCTCAGGAGGTCTGCCCGTACTGTCCTCTGTAAGGTCGCCACAGCACACACACTGGAAGCGAACGGCGTGCGAGCGTGCGGCAAGCACTTCCCCGGCTTGCCGCCGTTCGTCATCCGCGCCGCGAAGCAGACTGGATTGTTTGGATTGCTGCCGATGTCCAGCACGGGTGCAAAGTTCAAATTCACTCCCAGCGAGGCCAGTTCGGTAGCGATGGCGCTACGCCGTTATTGCCCATGAGCGGGCGTACAGGAATCTGCTGATTGGCGGCGGCGTGCGGCAAACACGACCGGCTTCATGATCGATCGGCCTAAATGACCTCTCGCCACGTGCTATCGCCGCGATGAACTTAGCGTGGCTGGAGAGCCATTCTTTGTAGGAACGATCATGACGGCAGTTATACTGACCTACGTTCGCGAGTTCAGTGTCGGACACGGGTCGCCCCCACTCGTCTCGCAGCAGGTTACTGAGTAACCGGACTAGCAAGTTTCATCAAGGTGCAGACTTGGTGAAGGTCCCGGGCAATGCATACGCACGGCTCTTCGATTTCCGCGGTCGCTGCAAGGAGGTCCGGCACCACAATGGTCATCATGCCCGCATTGGACGCCGCACGGACTCCGCTATAGGAGTCCTCCGGCGCAACGCAAGAGCAGGCTGCCGAGCAGCCCCAGGGAATTTCACCCCGAGGCCCTCGCAGAACCGTACGTGACAGTCTCCCGTCATACGGCTCGTGCCACCCACTGAAGGCTGCCGCCTTCCATCGAAAACGCCGGGTTCCTCCGGTTTCCCGTTGACCCCTGATCTCGATGCGGGTGACCCCCTCCCTTCGCTCGACGGGCATTACCCCGCATCATCATACTACGGAGGAGTCCGCCCCAGCCTGCCGCATCAGTACTTTCGGCCTCGGGTTGTCGCCCTTGTGCCTTTCGCATCGGCAAGCTGGTTCCCACAGTTCCGCGCAGAAGCGTGTGTC
>JASHRR010000372.1 GCA_030037185.1 Xanthobacteraceae bacterium
TGCGCAAATGCCATCGCACGAAATTGCTCCGTGCAACGAAATTTACGCACCCGAAGATCGCCATCATACTTCGCAACCAAACGCCCAAAACTGGTCCACGGAACAAAATCCATGACCTGCGGAAACAGCGTTCGGCCAAAGTTCACGGTGGCGCTCCCGATCGGAAAAATCGAGAAAATTACCACCGATTCGTCAAACGGCGTTCAAATCGACACCAAATGAAATCATGAAATCAGCATCAACTTGTTGAATAACAATGGCAATTCCGGATATGATCCTCGCTTAACCGGAAACTCGCCGGTGCGGGCATCACGATGACCAAGAACCTCTGCCCCGGTCACCCTGGATAGCCAAGCGCTTTGCGCGCAAACCCGTCACACGCGGCGAGCAACCGATCACGCCAAACCCAGACCGGATCGTCTTTGCGCAGCAACGGAAAAGGGCTGATGCACCGCGCCCATTGGAAACATCCGAACACCGCATAATCCCCGTAGGCGGGCGCTCACCGCCGAAATAGGGCTGCGCCGCTAGAACGGCGCGAACTGGCTCCAAGGTCTTGCGGAACGTCAATACATCCGTCTCGCGATTGACGCTGACCGCCTCCAGCGTCGCGCCTAAACGCTTCTCTCGCGTCTCGCGGAAGTATGCGCGATCCTTCTCCTGGGCCGTAAGTCGCTGTTCCTGTCGTCTCATATCGGCGGTATCGTGGGCTGGCCCGTGCCGGAGGTATGCGACCTCATCGAGCACGCGAGCGACCGGCAATTCGTCTATCGTGATATGGGATAACCGCCACACCATAGATCGCGCACGGCGTTGCCGGGACACCGGCGAGGTGCGCGAAGCGCCGCACCACGATCGAAGGCGATCGATCGACGACGGCGCAGATGGCCGTGGCGTGAACGATTGTAGGATGGCTTGAGCGCAAAGGGGCCTAATGAAACTTCCCCGCCGTCGCTTCCTTAAGCTCGCATGCGTCGCTGCCGCCGCCTCGGCCCTGCCGCGGCCCGCGCTGGCGCTCGACTATCCGGTTCGGCCGGTGCGCTTCGTGGTCGGCTTTCCGCCCGGCGGCCAGCAGGACATCATGGCGCGGTTAATAGGCCAGTGGCTGTCGGAGCGGCTCGGACAGCAGTTTCTGGTGGAGAACCGCTCAGGCGCGGGGGGCAACATCGCGGCCGAGGCGGTGATCAATTCGCCGCCGGATGGCTACACCATGCTGCTGGTGGGCTCGCCAAACGCCATCAACGCCACCCTCTATGACAAGCTCAATTTCGTATTTCTGCGCGACATCGCGCCCGTCGCAAGCTTCGCGCGCACGCCTCTCGTCATCGAGGTGCATCCTTCGGTTCCGGCCAAGACCATTCCGCAATTCATCGCCTATGCGAAGGCCAATCCCGGCAAAATCAACTACGCGTCCGCCGGCATCGGCACGCCGCAACACGTTTCCGCCGAGCTGCTGAAGATAATGACCGGCATCGACATCGTGCACGTGCCCTATCGCGGCTCGGCGCCAGCGCTGGTCGATCTGCTGGCCGGCCAGGTGCAGGTGATGATCGATCCGCTGCCGGCCTCGATCGAGTTCGTGCGCAGCGGCAGGCTGCGGCCTCTGGCTGTCACGTCAGCGGCGCGCTGGCCTGCACTGCCCGACGTGCCGACCGCGGCGGAATTCATTCCAGGGTATCTGGCTGAATCCTGGTACGGCGCCGGCCTGTCGCGCAACACGTCGCCCGAAATTGTCGATAAGCTCAATCGCGAGATCAATGCCGGCCTCGCAGACGCCAGGATTGCCGCCCGCATCGTCGAGCTTGGCGCCACGGTACAATCCGGCTCGCCTGCCGATTTTGGCCGCATGATCGCAGAAGAAACCGAGAAGTGGGGCAAGGTGGTCAGGGCCTCTGGCGCAAAGGCGCAGTAGTAATCGATCGAATTACCGATTTATGCTGCAGGCGCCTGGCAATCGCCGCGACGGGAGGGTGGTTACGCTCACGACACGCTGCGTCTTCGGTCGCGTCGGCGACAGTCACCGGTGGGTCGGCGCCAATATGCGCTACATGTTCAACACCCGCCCGTAAGCGTCGAGCACGGCCTCTCCCATCATCTCCGACAGCGTCGGATGGGGAAAGACCGTGTGCATCAGCTCTTCCTCGGTGGTCTCCAGGTTCATCGCCACCACATAGCCCTGGATCAGCTCCGTGACCTCGGCTCCGATCATGTGGGCGCCGACGAGCTGGCCGGTCGCCTTGTCGAAAATCACCTTCACGAGCCCTTGGTCCTCGCCAAGCGCAATCGCCTTGCCATTGCCGAGGAACGGGAAACGGCCGACGCGGATGTCGAGCTTCTTGTCTTTTGCCGCGGCTTCGGTGAGGCCGACCGATGCGATTTGCGGCGCACAATAGGTGCAGCCTGGAATCTTCAGCCTGTCCAAAGGGTGAGGCTTGAGGCCCTTGATGGCCTCGACGCAGACGACACCTTCATGCTCGGCTTTGTGGGCCAGCATCGGCGGACCCGCAACGTCGCCAATCGCATAAATGCCGGGAGCATTGGTGCGGCCATAGCCGTCGATCGCGATGGTGCCGCGGTCGATCTTGACGCCGAGCCTCTCGAGGCCGAGGTTTTCCACATTGCCGGTGACGCCGACCGCCGAAATGACGCGATCGACGGTGAGGGTTTGCGTGCCGCCTTTGCCGTCGTCGATGGCGGCGGTGACACTGTCGGCTTGTTTGTCGAGGCGCCTCACGGTAGCGTCGGTGAAGATCTTGATGCCTTGCTTCTCGAACGCCTTGCGGGCGAGGCCGGCAATCTCGGCATCCTCCACGGGCAAGATTTGCGGCAGGACCTCGACCACCGTCACGTCGGCGCCGAATGCGCGATAGAACGATGCGAACTCGATGCCGATCGCGCCGGAGCCTACCACCAGCAGCGACTTGGGCATGCGCTCGGGAACCATGGCTTCGAAATAAGTCCACACCAGCTTGCGGTCAGGCTCGAGGCCCGGCAGCACCCGCGGGCGCGCTCCGGTGGCGATGATGATGTGCTTTGCCTCATAAGCGCCGGGCCCCAGCGCACCTTTGGGAGCTTCAGAACTCGCGTTCGTGACAGTGATTTTGCCAGGCGCGTCGATTACGGCTTCGCCCCAGATTACCGGCACCTTGTTCTTCTTCATCAGGAAGCCAACGCCGTCATTGAGACGTTTGGAAACATTGCGCGAGCGTTTGACAACGGCGGCGGCGTCATAGGACACCTGCTCGGCGGCGAGCCCGTAGTCCTTGGCGCGGTGCATATAGTGGAAGATTTCCGCCGAGCGCAGCAGCGCCTTGGTGGGGATGCAGCCCCAGTTGAGACAGACCCCGCCCAGATAGGCGCGCTCAATGATCGCGGTCTTGAAGCCCAGCTGCGCTGCCCGAATCGCCGTCACGTAGCCGCCCGGCCCCGAGCCGATGATGATGATGTCGAAGGATTCCGCCACTCTGATCTCCGTTGAACTTTGGCGCATGGTGGAATGCCGTCACCACCCCTGCGGCGTTTGGCACGTTTGCCGGCCAGACTGGTCATCGCAATACCATCGCAGCCCGACCGGCAATTTAGTATCCGCGCCCGGCGCTTACCAGATCAGCCAGGGCGGTCATGGCTTGGCGGCGGACAGCTCGTGCGGGAATGCGCGGCAGCTGCGCCGCCACAGCTTGGGTTCCGCTCGAGCTTCGGCGCTGCCGGCCGCCTCGGCGCGCGTCTTGATTCGCGAATGTCGGTTTGGGGCGCCAGGACGTCAGCCGATACCGGGCTGACAGAGCGCCTGCTCACTGTGCCAATCGAGGGTTCGGCAAACGAAACCGTTGGAAAATCGGCGGGAGACGTCGGCTGGCCCAGCCAGGCCAGCCTCCTCCGTCGGACCGTACAGCATATAGGACACCGGAGAGCTTATACCAGCATCGCAGTCGGGCTCTCGACATAAGTCTTGAACGCCCTCATCAACTCCGCGCCGAGGGCGCCGTCGACGGCGCGGTGGTCCGTCGACAGCGTCACTGTCATCTGTGTGGCAACAGCGAGTTGGCCGTCGCGAACCACGGCGCGCTCAACGCCGGCGCCGACCGCCAGGATCGTGGCGTGGGGCGGGTTGATGACGGCGGCGAACTCTTCGACACCGTACATGCCGAGATTCGAGACCGCCGACGAGCCGCCCTGGTATTCCTCAGGCTTGAGCCTGCGCGTGCGGGCGCGAGCGGCGTAGTCCTTCATCTCGGTGGCGATGACCCTCAGCGATTTGGTTTCGGCCTTGCGCACCACAGGCGTTATCAGACCGCCTGGGATTGCGACAGCAACGCCGATATCGGCGTGCTTATGCTTGAGCATGCCGGTCTCGGTCCAGGTGACGTTGGCCTCCGGAACCTTGATGAGCGCCAGCGCCAATGCCTTGATTACGAAGTCGTTGACGGAAAGCTTCCACACCGGCTTGCCGTCCGGGCCCTTCGGCGCCGTCACGTTGATGTCCTCACGCGCCGAAAGCAGCTTGTCGAGTGTACATGAGATGGTGAGATAGAAATGCGGGATGGTTTGCTTCGCCAGTACGAGGCGCTGGGCGATGATCTTGCGGATGTTGTCGTGGGGAACGACTTCGTAGGAGCCGGGCTCGAACAGCGCACGGATGTTATCGTCTGACGGCACCTGCGCGGGTGCAATGACAGGGGCCGCGGCCGGGGCGGTCGTACGCAACGGCGTACCGCCCGCTTTCGCGGCTTCTATGTCATGCGCGATGATGCGCCCGCGCGGCCCAGTGCCGGCAATGCGGGCGATATCGAGGCCTGCCGCCTTGGCAAGACGGCGGGCGAGCGGAGAGGCGAAGATGCGGCCCTGGCCGTTAGCGGCAGGGACCGGCGCGGCCTGTCCCGCCTTCGGGAGCGGGGAGGGACGGGGAGGAGGCGGCGATGGCTGTGGCGGTGCTGCAGCCGGTTTCGCCGCCGCTGCCGGCGGGCCTGAGGCACCCGGCTGTGCCACAGGAGCACCTGGCTGTGCCACAGGAGCTCCCGCCGCGGCCGCTTTCACATCCTCTCCCTCCGCCGCCATCACCGCAATGGGCGCGTTGACGGCAACGTCCGCAGTGCCTTCGGGCACGAGAATTTTCGCCAGCACGCCTTCATCGACGGCCTCATACTCCATGGTGGCCTTGTCGGTCTCAATTTCTGCGAGGACGTCGCCCGCCCTGACCTCGTCGCCCTCCTTCTTGAGCCACTTGGCGAGGTTTCCCTTCTCCATGGTGGGAGAAAGCGCGGGCATCAGAATGTTGATTGGCATCGATGCGCCTTTAGGGTTCTGACGGAGCTATGGCGTGGGCGCGAATGTGCCCTAACCGGAGGGCAGGCATCACCGGTAACAGAGCGCCTTCGCGGTCGCGACCACCTCGGCGACCGAAGGCAGCGCCAGCTTTTCGAGATTCGCCGCATAGGGCATCGGCACGTCCTTGCCCGATACGCGGGCGACTGGGGCGTCAAGATAGTCGAAGGCCTGTTCCATCACCCGCGCGGAAACCTCGGCCGCGACGCCCGATTGCTGCCAGCCTTCCTCCACCACCACACAACGCCCGGTCTTTTCGACCGACCGGATGACGGTCTCAGTATCCATCGGCCGCAGCGTGCGCAGATCGATGATTTCGGCGCTGATGTTCTCTGCTGCGAGCTCGTCTGCCGCCTTGAGGGCGTAAGTCATGCCCATCGACCATGCCACGATGGTGACGTGCTCGCCGCCCCGTGCGATCCGCGCTTTGCCGATCGGCACCAGATAGTCCTCGTGCTTCGGCACAGGAAAGGAGTGGCCGTAGAGAATCTCGTTTTCCAGGAACAGCACGGGATTGGGGTAGCGGACGGCAGATTTCAGCAATCCCTTGGCGTCGGCTGCGGTGAAAGGCGCAACGACCGTCAGGCCCGGCACGTGCGAATACCACGCGGAATAATCCTGGCTGTGCTGGGCGGCGACGCGCGCTGCCGGTCCATTGGGGCCGCGGAACACGATCGAACAGGCCATCTGGCCACCCGACATGTAGAGCGTCTTGGCGGCCGAGTTGATGATCTGGTCCATCGCCTGCATGGCGAAATTGAAGGTCATGAATTCGACGATTGGCTTGAGGCCCGCCATCGCGGTGCCGACGCCAAGCCCGGCAAAACCGTGCTCGGTGATCGGCGTGTCGATCACGCGCGACGGCCCGAACTCCTGCAGCAGACCCTGGGTGACCTTATAGGCGCCCTGATACTCGGCAACTTCCTCGCCGATCACGAACACGTCGGGATCACGGCGCATCTCCTCCGCCATCGCGTCCCGCAACGCTTCGCGCACCGTCATGGTGACCATCTCAGCGTCCGCCGGCAGGTCGGTTTCGAGCGCCGCTATTGGCTGCCGCGGTGCCGCAAAGGCCTCTGCGACCTTGGCCAACGTCGCTGCTAGCCCCACCTTACCGTCCTCCGAAGGCGCAGACGGGTATGTTGAGTTGTCTTGCCCTGCTGCCGGGACAGGGTCGGGTGGGCGCGCGCCCTCAGCTTTCGGCGATACCGGAGCGGCGAGTGGTCCATTGAGCACCTTCGTGTCTTCGCCATCGGACAGGATCACGGCGATCGGCGTATTCACGGCGACGTCGGCGGTGCCCTCGGCAACGAGGATTTGCCCTAACGTCCCTTCGTCCGCCGCCTCCACCTCCATCGTCGCCTTGTCGGTCTCGATCTCGGCGATGACGTCGCCCGATCTGATGCGATCGCCTACTCCTTTCACCCATTTGGCAAGGTTGCCCTTCTCCATTGTGGGGGACAGTGCAGGCATCAACACCTGGATCGGCATGGCTGTTCTCAGGATCGCCGGAGCGAAGTCCGGTCATGGTTAGCCGCAGTCATGGCCGGCCGTGCCTGCGCCCTCCACGCCTGCCCCCTGCCTATCCTTTGCCACACGCCGGGGAGGCGGCAAACCAAGACGTCGAGGCTCGCCAAGGCCGGGTCCCGGCCGCGTGGCGCGGCCGGGTGTCTCTGCGCGGACAGAACGGCGGAGAGGTGATTTGATGTCATCGGAACACGTTTTCTGAACTCTGCGCCTCAGCGCACCACATCGGTCCAGAGCTCGGCCGGATCGGGCTCCGGCTCATGGGCGGCGAATTCGGCCGCCTCGTTGATGATCTTGCGCACTTCCGCGTCGGTTCGCTTGAGTTCGTCTTCGCTTGCCCGATTGGTCGCGAGCAAACGTGCGCGCACTTGCTCGATCGGATCGTGCTCGGTGCGGACCTTTTCGACCTCCTCGCGGGTGCGGTATTTTGCCGGGTCCGACATGGAGTGACCACGGTAGCGGTAGGTCATCATCTCCAAAATGATGGGACCGTTGCCGTCGCGGCACCATTTCACGGCCCGTTCACCGGCCGCCTTGACGGCGCGCACGTCCATGCCGTCCACCTGCTCGCCCGGTATGTTGAATGAAAGGCCGCGCCTGGAAAAATCAACCTGGGCGGAAGCGCGGGTCACGGCAGTGCCCATGGCGTAGCGGTTGTTCTCGATGATGTAGACGACCGGAAGTTTCCACAGCTCGGCCATGTTGAAGCTTTCATACACCTGCCCCTGGTTGGCGGCGCCGTCGCCGAAATAGGTCAGACATACGTGGCCGTTCTGACGGTAGCGGTTAGCAAAGGCAATGCCGGTGCCGAGCGACACCTGCGCCGCAACGATGCCGTGGCCGCCATAGAAATGCTTCTCGATGCTGAACATGTGCATCGAGCCGCCTTTCCCCTTGGAGTAACCGCTGCGCCGCCCGGTTAGTTCGGCCATGACGCCCTTTGGGTCCATGCCGCAGGCAAGCATATGGCCATGGTCGCGGTATCCGGTGATGACCTGATCCCCGGGTTTGAGGGCGAGTTGCATCCCCACGACCACCGCTTCCTGGCCGATATAGAGGTGGCAGAAGCCGCCGATCAGTCCCATGCCGTACATCTGGCCCGCCCTCTCCTCGAAACGGCGGATCATCAGCATGTCGCGATAGACGCGAAGCTCGACCTCCTTGCCAAGATCGGGAGGCATGTCCGCAGCGCCATTGCCTGACTGGTCGGCGGCGCTCGTTTGGGATCTCGTGGCGGGGATGGACTTAGCCTTGGCGAGCACCATTAAAATCCTCGGGCAGGAGCATTGTTACTACCTCCCATAGCGTAAAATGCAGGCGCGCGAAAGCACCGTCCCACAACAACTTTCAGCGATGCTTAACCATGACGGTGAGTTCATGCGGGTCCAAATAGTTGAGAAGCTCTCTGGCGCGCTCGTCGAGCATGTCCGGATCGATGCCGTCGCTCTTAAGGAGCGCCACTCGTCGTTGCCACCACTCCCGCTCCGCCCTGACGCGCGAAAGTTCGCCCGCGAGGTCCGCGATCTGCTGTTCGAGCTCCTGGCGGGCAGTGATACCATTTTTTCCCGTGTAGGCGTTGACGTCGAAATAGCCTATGAACAGCACCGCCACGGCGTAAAGGCCGAGCGCGGTCAAAAATGCACGAATCCGTGGACGAATAACCATCGTCCATTTGTGCAGCCAATGCGGTTAATGTGCCGCTAACGCAGGGCGGCGGAAAAACTAACAGGAAAACAATATCTTGCACAAAATCAAAAGGAACCGCTGCGCCAGCTCCCCGTGATCTGACGGGGGCGGTCACGGGCTCAATCGCGGCGATGCGCAATCTCGCCTGCGCGCGGGCGGTGCCGGCTCGTCGCCCATCGCGCTGCCCCGCCTGGAGATTGCAGGGAGCCCCCAGAGCCCGACAGTTGGCCCATGGGATTAACTGACCGCTGCGAGCCCTTTCACCACAGCCCGTCCGCCGTAGCGCGCCTGCGGCCCCAGCTCCTGCTCGATGCGTAGAAGCTGGTTGTACTTCGCAGTGCGATCCGAGCGGGCGAGCGATCCGGTCTTGATCTGTCCGCAATTGGTGGCGACTGCGAGATCCGCAATAGTGGCGTCCTCGGTTTCCCCAGATCGGTGCGAGATGACGCAACTATAGGCCGCCTTGTGGGCCATCTCGACTGCGGCGAGCGCTTCGGTCAGCGATCCGATCTGATTGACCTTGACCAGGATCGCGTTGCCGAGACCACGATGGATCCCTTCGGCAAGACGGCGTACATCGGTAACGAAAAGATCATCACCAACCAGTTGGCATCGTGAGCCGATCGCCTCCGTCAGAGCTTTCCAGCCGTCAAAATCGTCTTCCGCCATGCCATCCTCGACGGAGGCGATAGGGTAGCGCCGCACCAGCTCCGCGAGGTATTTCACCTGTTCATCAATGGTCCGTATTTTTCCTTCACCTTCATAACGATAGGCGCCGTTCTTAAAAAACTCGGTTGCGGCCGGGTCGAGCGCGAGGACGATGTCCTCAGCCGGCCGGTAGCCGGCCGCCTCAACAGCCTTCATGACGAATCCGAGCGCGGCATCAGCGCACGGCAGGTTTGGGGCAAATCCTCCTTCGTCGCCCACATTGGTGTTGTGCCCCGCCTCGCGCAGCGCTCTTTTGAGCGTTTGGAACACCTCGACGCCCATGCGCAGCCCTTCCGCGAAATTCGCGGCACCGACCGGCATGATCATAAATTCCTGGAAATCAATCGGATTGTCTGCGTGGACGCCGCCATTGACGATGTTCATCATCGGCACCGGCAGAAGGCGGGCCGAGGACCCGCCGACATAGCGGTAGAGCGGCAGCCCGCTCGCTGCTGCAGCCGCCTTGGCGGTGGCAAGCGAGACTCCGAGGATTGCATTGGCGCCGAGCCGCGCCTTGTTGGGCGTGCCGTCGAGGTTGATCAGGGTCTCGTCGATCTTGACCTGGGCCTCGGCATCCATGCCGCCGATGGCATCGAAAATCTCGCCATGGACGGCCTCGACCGCCATGCGGACGCCCTTGCCGAAATAGCGCTTCTTGTCGCCATCGCGCACCTCCACGGCTTCATGAGCGCCGGTCGAGGCGCCGGACGGCACCGCGGCACGGCCGAAGCTGCCGTCCTCCAGCACGACATCGACTTCGATGGTGGGATTGCCGCGACTGTCCAGAATTTCGCGGCCGATGATATCGACGATGGCGGTCATGGAGGCTCCCGGCTGTTGATTGGTGCGCGGCTTCTAGCGCAACGCAGCCTGAGCGAAAAGCAGTACCCGGCGCCTTGGTTCCCGCGCGGGGCCGCCTCCCCCGCACCCGCCGGCAGACAATCACCTCTGCCGGCTCGCCGGAACGGTGGCAATGCGCTCGTCTTTCCCGGGGGTGAGGGCCACGGCTGTGAACTTGGGGGGTGTGAGTTCGTGAAGGCGCCCTCGACCGCTCCCCGCAAGCGGACAGGGAGTAGCCGCGGGTGCCACGAGCGAGGGATGCCGAGGGCGCAGGCCCCCTTCTTCTCGCGTCAATGATGGTGCGCGTCCTGATGCGCGTCAGGACCGGACGCAGCGGCAGATGTCGCGCCGGCGGCCTCGACCGCGAAATCGACATCGACGTTGCCCGCCTTTTCGAACTTCAGGGTTGCCTTGAACGGCTTGCCGCGTTGGATCGGCTGTTTGAGGTCGGTAATCATGATGTGGAATGAGCCGGGTTTGAGCTCGACTGTCTCGCCCGGCTTTATCTCCAGTCCTGAGGCCAGCGGCCGCATCTTCATGACGCCCTTGTCCATCGTCATCTCATGAACCATGAACCCGCCGGCGACCGGCGTGGCGCCGCCGACGAGCCGGTCCGGCTCGGTGCCGGTATTCTTGATCGTCATGTAGCCGACCGCGACCTTCGCGCCTTTTGGGACCGCGCGCGACCATGGGCTGCCGATCTCCAGTGCGCCCGCCTTGTAGTCAAGAGCGCCAGCGGCGCTGGACAGAGCGGACAGCGCAACAAGGCTCGCGGCGAGGATGCCGAACTTCTTCATGGTATTACCTCCGAGGTGGTTATTGTTTGCCCTGGGCATTCCTACGTGATGAAAGCGCCAGGAGCGGGTTTTGGCGGTGTGGAACCATCATAGGGCGGGCAAGGAGAAGGGTACCCACCGCTCGCCCTATGTTCGCGCAAGTTGCCGGGGACCATCTTGCAGAGTAACCGCCTTAAAGAGTACGGCGCGGTCACCTGCCGGCGTCTGTTCGCAAAAGTGTGATGCGGCCGCTCGGGGCCGCCGCGGCCTCACGCGGGCAGAGGCGGACCGCGAGGCCGCGCGCCGGCGTTGACAGTCGCGGCGGGCAATCGCCAGACCCCAAGCGGCCACGACAACACCGCATAGGTAAGCGTGTGGCATCGCGATGCCGCCGCCGGTGCGTCAACATATGTCGCCCCGGCAAGGCAGAAAATGCAATGGTTGCCGGCAGCCGGGCTCTCCGGCGCGCCGCCTCCCCCCAAGCCGCCATCATGGCGGCATAATGCGAAGCCGGATGCGGCGTGGATCGGATCGGCGGCGGCGAGCCGGGCCCCGGCCAGAGTGAGGGCCTGCAGGACGAGCGCGAGGACGAGCACGCAAGCGGTGAGCCGCTGCCAGCAGTTCCTCGGACTCTTCACCATCCGATCCATGCGGACCCCGTTCGTCGATAAAATACAGACGTGACGGCATGGCGGGCAAACGTTATTTGAGCGCAACGAGGATCAGCTATTGTATCGCCCGTGTTGCGCCGATGCCACACAAGCCTGTCCGCCTTGAACACGCGAGCCGCAAGTCCATCCAGCTTGGCCAACCAAGCAAGATTCCGGCATCTCCACAAGGGGCCACGCTTGATCGCGTGCCGAACCCCCACCCCGACACCAATTATGTGGCGCGTTTCACCTTTCCGGAATTCACCGCCATCTGTCCGGTCACCGGGCAGCCGGATTTTGCGATCCTTGTGATCGATTACGTGCCCAATCTGTTCCTTGTCGAGTCGAAGTCATTGAAGCTTTACCTCAACAGCTTCCGCAATCACGCGGCATTCCATGAAGACTGTACGGTCGCGATCGGCAAACGCCTGTTCGCCCATCTCAAGCCGCGCTGGCTGCGTATCGGCGGCTATTTCCATCCCCGCGGCGGCATGCCAATCGACGTATTCTGGCAGGCCGGCCGCCTGCCGCGCGACGTGTGGGCGCCAGACCAGGGCGTGCGCGGCTATCGGGCGCGCGAGTAAGCATCCCGCGGCGG
>JASHRR010000373.1 GCA_030037185.1 Xanthobacteraceae bacterium
CATCGTTGCGGCCGACAGCGCGTTTGAACATAAAGCCGACTGAGGCGATACCACCACAGACATCGTCGGAAAAAGACAAGCAGTCGTCTGCGGCGAGCAGGCATGATGCTTCCTGCTTTCCCTCAGCTTCGGCTGTAGTCCAGAACCACGCGGGAGGATGGCCAACCTGGACCTTGAGAGCGCCGGGTCACGAGGGCACCATGTGTTGGTACGCCGCGGCGCGACCGAGGGGAAGCGACCATCGACCGAGGGCGAGCGCCCCTCGAAGTGAAAAGACGCCGGGGGCAGAGATAGTCGGAACAACGGAGAGTGGGCTTTCCGAACCGCCCGCGCGGGACGATTGGCAATTGATGGGACGGTGACGTGGCATGCAGGGGTGGCCGTGCGGGTGCTGGAAAAAAAGCGAGCCTCCTTACGCGGGATCGATTTATCGATTTCTCCGATAGAGCGTTTCAAAGGTTCCCCCTAAAGACCCGAGGGGGAGTTTGCGTTGCAGTGAGCGCCACCCAAGAAATCGGGGTCTTATATCGCGCCTCGCCGACAAAGGTCCCCTGGGGGTCTCAGCGGAAATGGGGTGCGGGTTTTGGTTCCCCCCTCCTTGCCGGGAACCCAACAGGTCGCCAGCAACTCTTCAACGCTCCTACTGCCCAGCAGAACGTCCTGCGTCTCGGCGACGGTCGGCAGGCTGTGGTTTAGGCGAGCATCAGCCAGAGCCACCACCGAACACGTAAGCCGTCGAGACCAGTTGCATGTGAGTACACAATCGGAGTACACAGACAGCAGAATGAGCAAAGACGGGACATCGAATTTATCCTTGTAAATTGGGCATAAGTTGCTATTACTCTAAGGAGATGCGCGGTCTGACATGTTCTACCGCGAAACCGGACAATTCAAGACGAGCTACCCGGCCGACGCGGCGGCATTCCCGATTAGGCAGGACGGCGTCGCCATGGCGGTGATCCTGGCATTCGCGTTCATCGTCGTGCCGCTGGCATTTCCGGAGTTTTGGATCAGCGTCGTGCTGATTCCAATCCTCGTTTTTTCGCTCGCCGCGATCGGGCTCAACCTGCTCACGGGCTATGCCGGACAGGTTTCGCTCGGCACCGGCGCCTTCATGGGGGTCGGCGCCTATGCGTGCTACCAGCTCACCACGATCTTTCCCGAAGCGAACATCATTGTGCTGATTGTCGCGTCCGGCTTTGCGGCGGCGGCGCTTGGCGCGCTGTTCGGGCTGCCGTCGCTGCGCATCAAGGGATTCTACCTTGCAGTCGCGACGCTGGCGGCGCAGTTCTTCCTGTCGTGGTGCTTTGTGCGCGCCGCCTGGCTCTACAACTACAACGTCTCAGGGGCGATCGAAGTGCCGACTCGCACGGTGCTGGGCATCCCGGTCACCGGCCCCAGCGCGACGCCGGCAACGCGCTACCTGGTCGTGCTCGCAATCACGGTTGCCATGACGTGGGTGGCTTCGAACCTCATCCGCGGCCGCATCGGCCGCATGTGGATGGCGGTTCGGGACATGGACATCGCAGCTGAGTTGATTGGCATCAGTCTGTTCCGAACCAAGCTGATCGTCTTCGCGGTGTCATCGTTCTACTGTGGCGTCGCCGGCGCGATGATGGTGTTCCTGTGGTTCGGGGCTGCGGAGGCCGACAGCTTCAACATCGATCTGTCATTCCGGATCCTGTTCATGGTGATCATCGGGGGCCTCGGCAGTCTGGTCGGCTCGTTTTTCGGCGCCGCGCTGATCTGGGGTCTGCCGATTGTGCTGCGCGGGCTGCCCGATGCCCTCGGTGTGCCGATTCGCGCCGCCACCGCCGAACACATTCAGGCGATGACGGTTGGCGCTCTGATCATCTTCTTGCTGGCGGTCGAGCCGAACGGCCTCGCCCGGCTTTGGCAGATCGGGAAACAGAAGCTGAGGGTGTGGCCATTTCCGTATTAAACGGGCACTATTGCGGCAACCAAACAAGCTTGTCGACGCCAGCGATGCGTCGAGGGACGGAAACAAAGTCTGGGAGAAGGCAATGGGCGTCACGCGGATCATTGTGGGACTGATATTGGCCACGGGGTCGGGCATCGCGGCCACGGCCCAGGCGCAGGACAGCATCTATATTCCTCTGCTGACCTATCGGACCGGGCCATTCGCCGGCTCCGGCATTCCTATCGCCAACGGAATGCATGACTATTTGACCATGCTCAATGAACGCGACGGCGGCATCGGCGGTGTCAGGCTCAACATCGAGGAATGCGAAACCGGATACGACACCAAAAAGGGCGTCGAGTGCTACGAAGCCGTCAAGGCGAAGAAACCGGCGATGATGAATCCGTGGTCGACCGGCACGACGCTGCAGCTCATCCCCAAGGCCTCGGTCGACAAGATTCCGATCTTGTCCATGGCCTACGGCCTGTCGGCCTCCGCGATCGGCGACGATTTCCCCTGGATTTTCAATCCGCCCGCGACCTATTGGGACGGCCTGTCGATGATCTTCAAATATATCGGCGGCAGGGAGGGCGGACTTGATAAGCTCAAGGGCAAGACGATCGGTTTCATCTTTTTCGAGGGCGGCTACGGCCGCGAGCCGGTTCCGCTGTTGCAGCAGTTCGCCAAGGATTACGGATTTGAACTCAAGATGTATCCGGTCGCGGTGCAGGAGATGCAAACCCAGTCCGCCCAGTGGCTCGGCGTACGGCGCGACCGGCCCGCCTGGATGATCATGTGGGGCTGGGGCGCCATGAACCCGACCGCCGTCAAGGAAGCGGCAAAGATCAATTACCCGATGGACCACCTCGTCAGCGTGTGGTGGGGCGGCGGCGAGGACGACGCGCGGCCTGCCGGAGCCGCCGCCAAGGGCTACGTGACGCTCAACTTCTCGGCCGTCGGTGCGGACTTCCCGGCGCTCCGCGACGTCCAGAAATACGTCATCGACAAGGGCGAAAGCCTCATTGCGGCCAAGGACAAGGTCGGCGAATCCCACTACAACAAGGGCGTCTACAATTCCGTCCTGATCGCTGAAGCGATCCATAACGCCCAGAAGCTGACCGGCCACAAGGTCGTGAGCGGCGAGGACGTGCGGCGCGGATTGGAGACGCTCGACATCAGTGCGGCGCGATGGGCACAGCTCGGCCTGCCGGGATTCGGTGCGCCGCTGAAAGTATCCTGCACCGACCATAACGGTCATCAGGCGACCTACCTGCAGCAATGGGACGGCCGCAAGTGGGC
>JASHRR010000374.1 GCA_030037185.1 Xanthobacteraceae bacterium
AGTCCTGTATCGCTCGGCCAGGCTGAAACTGTGTCTCCAGCGAGCTTGTTCACAGCGATTTTCCTTTCACCCCCCGCTCTACCACAGAACGCCTGCGGCATCGCTGGTGTGCCAAGCTGCAGAGGGCGGCCAGACGGCGCTCCGGGCGGAATGTAGCCGGGAGCGGCTCGCCGCTCAACGCGCCCACTAGCCTACGCTGGGGTAGCCGCAGGCTCCCCGGCAACGATTTACCGTGTCTTTGGTGCTATGCATCATCTCGGCGCCGTTGGCCGATAAGCAGACGGTTGCGCCGCAGATGTCGCAGCGGCGAAAGCGAGTTCGCCGCATCACCGTCGGCCAACCGAGGAACTGAAGCGCAGTGACAAGAAAACCGAGCAAAATCGCTGCAGCCCAAACCACGCCGGCTGCAACGGGAGGCAGCGACCAGTAGGCCATGCGCCGTCCATCCGGTCCCCACCAACGCGGCGCTGCCATTTACCCCTCCTCGCCTCTCAATTTCACCGTGCTCGTGCCGCACTGCGGGGCAGGCCCCGGCAGAAAGGCTGTGGTGCCATCGCGGTGACCACAGGAAAGCCTGTGCTGGCCAGCGCGGTCCCCAAGGCGGCCCTCGTTGGCAAGGTGCCGGTGAGGATGGCGGTGGAGATGAGGGCAGACATATCAGGCTCGTCCCACATCGAGTCAACGACCCGCTGTTTTTGTCTTTTCCCCATCGCAATCAGAGAGCGATTGCTTCCTACTCATTTCGGGACCGACACGCGGTTGAATTTTTCGACGCTAGTTCGCACCGTGGCTGGCCGTGGAAGCAGTCATCGCCAGGAGCGACTGACCGAGCTTTTCCGTAGCGTTCGTCGGCATCACGAAGGCCAATGTCGTCCGGCCGATGCCCAGCTGCAGAATGGTTTCACCGGTCTCGGTCTGGCCCAGCCCCACGGAATCGAGGGGTAGCGGAAACGCCTTTTCCGTCACCGCGCCGGGTCGCCCCCCGGTTCCAGCCTTGCCGCTCAACGCCAGCAGCAGCGTGACGAAAGCCCCGACGTCGTTTAGCGCGATCGAAAAATCTTGCGGCTCCTCAAGTTCGTCCGCCTCGATGCGAACGCGAACGTAAGGACTGCCAGGAGTCCAGTCGCCGGAGGCGTAGCGAATGAGTCCGATTTCGGGCATGGCACCAACTCGTTCAGCGCCTTTCGGCGCAAGTCCTGTACTTCGTTATATTCGATGATATATAATGCCATCGTGCAAGTCCTTTCTTCGCCGCGATCCCGCATGCCAGAGCACAAGTCCGACTGAGGAAGCATTTGCATCAATGAAGGCAAACTCGCTGCAGACTGATGCTTTTCCCACGCGGCGGTTCTCGACTGGGCTTTCGGGCGACAGGCTGGACATCGCTATCGTCGGCGCCGGCAAGGGCGCTGACGCTTCGCTTCGTCTCAAACGTCGATGGCACGGATTTCGTCGAGGTAAGCCGCGATCTCGATACGGCGGAGACGTTGTTCATCGTATACTCCAAAACCTTTACAACGCCTGAGACGATGACCAACGCACAACGCGCGCAAGGGCCCCCCGCTCCTAATTCAAACAATGACACGATCCTGCGGATCGATGACTGGGCACAGCCTCTTGACCTGCTCGGCCGAATCCCGGGAACCGATGTCAGGAGGGTGTGTCGTGACGGCCCGCCCGCGCTCGAGAGAGGATCGTTATACTGGCCTTGCGATGCGCCGGCAGTCTGATGGGCACGGCCCGTCGCTGTCGGGAGGCTTCGGTCCCGCACGATGAAGGACTGACTTGGTCAGCGTGATCTCCGCCCAGGTCACGCCGCTCGGCTCGCGCCGTCCGGCGGCCGTGCCATTGACGATGAGAGCGTAGCCGCCCGGCTCCCTGGGCGGCCAGAACAGCGACACGTTCGGCTCGCTGGCAATGTTCCGGGCGGCAGATCTGCCGATGGCGCACACAATGACGTTGCCCTTGAGATCGACCGACACAAAGCTCGTGTGCGGACCGTCGTTGGCGATGGTGAGCAGATAGGCGCTGCGGCCGTACTGCACGACGACCTCGGCGAGAGTGGGGGCTGGCATGGTTGCGGCATCCTCGGTCTGGGCCTATCCGGTCGCGTGCACAGACGCATCAATGAATGGTTGATGCTAATCGCGAATGATGCATTGGCAATGTGTCTTTGCAGCGCGTGCAACGCGGTGCTGCTCGCGGCGAAGCCGTCGTCGGCGCCCACCTGGTACGCGAGCTATCCGAGGACATGCTGCCACTCCCGGCCTGTCGGAAACGCGATAAGCGTGTGGGCTGAGCTTATCCAGCGCGCAAGCCGTTGACGGGTCGCCCTGTGTGCTTCAGTGCACGAGGCTGGACTTTCGTCACGCCGTTTGGGGGTAATGTGGATAAACACAACAACGCCTACAGACACACAGGCCGCTATTGATCTCGTCGCAGCACATAGCTGACTTCTATGGGACCGTGCATTTAGTGCGTTTAGCGAGGAACGTCATCCGTGTCAGAAAAAGCCGCGACCGCTAAGCCTGTCCGCCACCGGCCGCGTCCGCGCTACACCGCGAGCATCATTAAGCTGCCGAGGCTGCGGGAGCCACCAGCGTGACGTTCCCTGACGGTACAGTCGTTACGCTTATGCCGGCATCGGCGCCGATTACTGATGGCCAGACGACCGAGGTCGATCGCTCCACGATGCGCCGGGAGTATGCCTATCGCCCCCGTGGGACCGATCCCCTGGCAGGACGGCGGTGGCCGAACAGGACGGTCACGCTGGGCAACCCCGAGACGCACTCGCCTGAAGATGCGCGGATCGCAGCAAATCGAGTCAAGCAAGGTGGCGGCGCCGTCCGACGGCAGCCTCGGGAGCGAATCGGGGCGAGGCAGGCCGCCGACGCTGGCACAACGGCGCCGGCAGCATCGGCTAAAATCTACAGCATAACCCCGCGGCCCGCGGCATGCGCCAGTCGATGCCCAGAAGCCTCTTCACGCGACTGCAAATCGAACGCTGCCGCGTGTGTGTCATTCAGGGACTGCTGACCTTCCGCCTGGATGGCTGATTGCCCAGACATAAGCGGCAACGGCGCTGACGTCCGAGTCGGACAACGGTACCCCACCCTTAGGTGGCATTGGATCGGAATAATTCTGGGGTCTCGGTACGCCATCAGCTATCGTCCGCGTAATCGCTTTCAGGCTGCCATCGCCAAAGGACCAAGTGCCGTTTACAAGCGAGGGTGCCTGCGGGCTTCCCTTCGCATCCGATCCATGGCAACCCGCGCAAGTCCCATCCGATGCCTCGCCGTGGAAGATTCGGTCGCCCAATGCGACCTCCTCTTTGGAGGAACCGCTCGGCACCGGCAGCGACGCGGACCCGAGCCGGCCTGCGTCGGCATGCACGCCTTCCGGCGGGCCGGCATTGTCGGAGCTCGCGTTGGCAACCACCGGCGTAGGTGCAGCCGCGAGCGGCATGTCCGCTCCGCTTTGAGCGGTGACGCGCCAGATGCGACCGTGGACGTCGTCCGAAATATACAGCGAGCCGTCGGGCGCTATCGCCAGGCCAGTTGGCCGATAGGCGGCCCGGCCAGGCTCCTTGAAGGCGCCCGCGAAGCCATCGGCAAAGACGACAAAGTTTGCCGATGCCTTGCCGTCCTTGAGGGGCTGGAAGACGACGTTGTAGCCGCCTTGGGGAGCCGGTGCGCGATTCCACGAGCCGTGGAAGGCAACGAAGGTGCCGCCCCGGTAAGCCACGGGGAATGCAGCGCCGGTGTAGATCAAGAGATCGTTCGGCGCCCAATGCGCTGGAAAGAAGGCTACCGGTGCCGTTTTCTCGGCGCAAACGCCAACTTTCGTGCCATCACCGCCGTATTCCGGCGCCAGCACGAGT
>JASHRR010000375.1 GCA_030037185.1 Xanthobacteraceae bacterium
CCCGCATTCGAGTTTCGAGATGACCTTCTGATCCCAGGGCGGCAAGCTCTCGCTGAGTAAGCTTTGCCCTCTGCCTGTGCTCCCATAACAGTTCCCGAAGTTCATCATCTCCGGCGACCCTCGTTCGTTCCTGGTCCCTGAAACGCGTGCGTTCAGCAACGTTTGCGGCGAAGGCTGACATGTCCTAGGACAAAGTAAGAATGGCGATGACGTTGGTGTGAAATTGCCGAATCACGCGGCCATCCCTGCCGAACGCGCCAGCGCGTCAAAGCCGGCGGCCGACACCAACACAACTTCTGACAGGAAAACGCGCCAACGGCGTTCTTAAGCGAACGCTTCCCGACGGAACGCAAACCGCAGGCCCAAGCGGCAGCGCAGGATCGACTCACGTCCTGGACCGGTACAACCAGGCCGACGTATAATTGCTAAATTGCTTGAGAAGAGTCGGACTGGCTCTATTTTGGAGGGGCAAGCCCATGAAAATTCGTCGTCGTCGCTTCCTTCAGTTTGCCGCCGCCTCCGTCGCGGTTGCTGCCGCTCCTCAGATCGTCCAGGCACAAACGTACCCAACCAGGCCCGTGCGCATTATTGTCGGCTTTGCCCCTGGCGGCGCCACGGATGTCGTTGCGCGCCTGATCGGTCGATGGCTGTCCGACCGGCTCAGTCAGTCATTCCTAGTCGAGAACCGCACCGGCGCGGGCAGCAACATCGCAGCCGAAGCGGTCGTCAACGCACCGGCGGACGGCTATACGCTGCTGATGGCCGGGACGGCGAACACGGTCAACACCACACTTTACGAAAAGCTCAATTTTGCTTTCCACCGCGATATAGCGCCGGTCGCAAGCATTGCGCAGGTTCCCAATGTCCTCGACGTGAATCCGTCCGTGCCAGTCAAGACGGTCCCTGAACTCGTCGCCTATGCCAAAACCAACCCCCATAAGCTCAGCATGGGATCAGGCGGTCTGGGGAGCCCGCAGCATGTTGCCGGAGAGCTCTTTATGATGATGACTGGCGTCGATCTCGTGCATGTTCCTTATCGCGGCGGTGCGCCCGCGATTGCTGACCTGGTCGGCGGACAATTGCAGGTGATGTTCGACATGATGCCTGAGGCGATCGAGCACGTCAGGGCGGGCAAGCTGCGTTCCCTGGCGGTGACCACAGCGACGCGCGCGACGCTGCTGCCGGAGGTGCCAACCGTGGGCGATTTCGTGCCCGGCTTTGAGACAAGCTTCTGGTGGGGGGTCGGCGCCCCCAGGAATACGCCCCCGGAGATCATCGACAAGCTCAACAGAGAGATCAACGCAGGACTCCATGATCCCAGGCTGAAAGCGCGATTGACCGACCTCGGTGCGACTACGCTGCCCGGCTCGCCAGAGGAATTTGGAACGCTCATCGCCAGAGAGACCGATAAATGGGGCAGGGTCGTACGGGCGGGCAAGATGAGGGTCGAGTAGGGCCTCTGGGGTTTGCTGTCGCGAATGTCCGCGAATGTTGTTTTCGAAAGCTATCTCGATCCAGAGCTTGCGACGAACAACGAGATCGATGCGCTTCCCGCGTCTCCTACAACAGCTTCTCGATCGCGGGCCGGAGGCTCGGCGGCGTGGCGTTCGGGCCAAAACGGGCGACCGCGTTGCCGGCGCGGTCGATCAGGAACTTGGTGAAGTTCCACTTAATGGTCTTGGTGCCGAACAGCCCGCGCTTCTCGTTCTTCAGATATTGGTAAAGCGGATGGGCGCCTGAACCGTTCACCTCGATCTTTGCGAATACCGGGAAGGTGATGCCGTAGTTCCTATGGCAGAACGCGTCGATCTCAGCCATAGAACCTGGCTCCTGGCGGCCGAACTGGTTGCAGGGAAAGGCGAGGATCGAGAGGCCCCGGCCCTGATACTCCTTGTAGAGCGCCTCAAGCGTGGAATATTGCGGGGTGAAGCCGCACTTGCTCGCGGTGTTGACGATCAGCAGCACCTTGCCCCGGTACTCCGACAGCATCACCTCATTGCCGTGGAGCGACCTCGCCGTGTACTCATACACGCTTGTCATGCGATCCTCCGTCGGTGAGCATGGATGAGGCGGCGATCATAGTCCGGGCGGAGCGGTTCACAACCCAGGGCAGAACTACGAGCTCACGCGGCATGCTGTCGATGGAATTGTGTTAACCATTCGTTGCCGGGTCGCACCAAGGTCAGCAATGGGTCAAGGGCTGCCGTCCCGCTCCGTTGGCATCACGACGGGTGTCGACGCCTTCGCGAGGAGCCCGGCCGCAACGCCGGAAATCCGAAGAAGACGTCGCTAGCGATGACCGGGAGCGCCCCGATCGTCAGTGATCCACACCGGGCATCGGCCAACGCATGCGCGAGATCGCCGAAAAAAGGTCGCCAAAGAGATCAACCGACAACATGAAGGCCTAGGTTACCCGGATCGGCAGGGGGCCCTTGAAAGGCAGCGTCATCCGGCTGGTTCTTTTCGACCGCTCTTATCGTCCAGCGCTCCGATATTGGCAATCGCTAACCCATCAGCCTTCATGCTTTCAATCGATCCTGCTGCTCCACCAGTCGCGATAGCGAGCCCCTCGCGCTGCTCATGGAAAGCGTCACGGCGATCCTTAACCGCACCCCCACCCGCGACGTGAGTGCGTTGCGCTTAGCAGGGGCTCGGATCCAGCTGTTGGGCGCATCAATGTGTGCAAGGGGGCATCTTCAGACTAACCGGAGGCTGCGCCGTTGCCCTCTTTGGTCCGGTCCTCCTAATTGGGCACGTTGCATTCGTCCTGCGCAAACGCGCTCGAGCCGCCCCGTTTGCTTTCAGGGTTATCGCTGACTCCCGGGTAACCGCTCCCCACCGAAGGCTTGGCAAAGGCTTCCGCGGCGTTCCGGCTTAACAAAGCAGAACACCACGGCTGGCATTGCGGCGGAGGGAATATGTCAATAGGACAGCGGCAGCGCAAAAATCACCTCGCTGCCTCTTCTCATTTGATCATTGGCAAGGCCTCACATATTGAAAGATTTCAGGAGCACGCAGGTAAATCAAGCTGGGATGTAATCCCCCATGACGCTTAATCCATGCGCGAATAGCTGGTGGATAATGCGATACCATCTGCAGGGTTCCGGGTGGATAATTGATCTTCTGTCCCCATGGAGTTGGGGTAAACGCAGAGTGGAAACCAAGAACCGCCCGTGGAGTGGCGCATACATTCTCAGGCGGAATGATGCCCAGCGTCATCGTGCAAGCCGATAGGCAGTTGCCATCGATAATCACTCGTTCGCCCATGGCCGCGGCCCTTTGCATCTTCGCCACATACATCGGAATCAACCCGCCTGGATCATTGGTGATCGTCAGGGCGTTAGCGGGTAGCGTCCAAAGTAGGGTTGAGGCCACGATTAGCTTTTTTATCATATTTTCTACCCCCTCACGTTCAACGGGTGCTTGGCCTTGAATAGGATTCGCCCTCGGCTGAAGATGTGCTCCTTGGCGGATTCAGCATCTTCGGCCGCAAATTCGGCGTCGATATCGGCAATGAGTTGGGCGACGACAGGATCGCTCGCGGCTATCCGTTCGCCAGTCGCCCAATCCAGCATGAGGCTTGGTTCATTGTCCTCCTCCTTGTCCCACGTATTGGCCATTTCCGCTCCCGCGACTTGATTGCGCGAGAGTTTTAGGCGTCCAACTTTGAGCGAATTAGGGCGTAGATCCTCCCCGAATGGGCTAAAAAGCTTATAAGTACAACCGCTCAGGAGAACATTTCTGGCGAGGGTAGCGACCGGACTAGGCTTCCCGCGCCCAAGGAAGCCCACTGAGGCGACATTCTACTTTCCCGCCACCTAGCACCGGTTCGATTGGGGTATTTGTTTCAGGTCGCCGCGCCGCATCAATCCTTCGTCACACCGATCGGCGCAAGTTCGTCGGCGCGAGCCGTGGAAGGCGAGATGCTCCCGTTTTTTACGAGATCGGTTTTCTGCTGCCGCTTGCGGTACACGCCAATGCTCGCGGTCAAGGACCGGATGCGTACCGCGGGCCCCTTAGACTTAGACGCTGTTATGGTCGCCTCGATATGCGCTCGACCTGCCTTGTCGTTGTCGCCGATCACAATCAGGTCGGGCCGCGCCGCCTCTCCAGATTTCGCGGAGTGTCACGTCGATAGTCCGGCCTTCGCGCGCCCCCGTTTCCTGTCCACGAACGCCTGCAACAGCGCTACGCTGCGCCCAACTGGGCCAGCCGCGGCTGGAGCTTGCGGTGACGACGCCGTTGGCATGCTATTGCGCCCCGCCCGGATAGCCGGAACGGCACCGGTCATCACAAGCGCAACGCTCACCAGCCAGGCAAAAAA
>JASHRR010000376.1 GCA_030037185.1 Xanthobacteraceae bacterium
CGCGGCATCGCCAAGACCTTGATGCTTGCCTACGGCTTTACGGATGAGCTGATTTCTGGCCTTGTGCTGAATGGACTCGCAACGGTGGTGCCCGACGTTGCGAGAATTGGCAAACAGACGATCGAGATTGAGCTTGTCACGATCACGAAAGTCGGTCGAAAGGCGATTTGGAATCGGGTGCCGATCGGCAGGCGCTTCGAGGTTGATCGAACGTAGCCAGCGTCCTATCCACGTGAAGGAACGCCGCTGCTGGGCGATGTTGCCGTGAGGCTATCTGCGACGGCCTCACGCGACCCCCCGGCGTTATGGATAGTTATTACCTGTCAACATTTTTAATTCATGTTAACAGGTTGTCCGCTGGTGTGCGGTGCCCGGGTGGGTGTGCGGAGCCTTAGGTTACCTTCCGTACCCACAGCTCTTGTGACGTTTGTGTCGGCGTGAGGTATCGGCGTCAGATGCTTCGTACTGCGCGCATTTCTTTGCTGATCGATTCGCCTGAGTCGTTCGTCGAGTTGTTTTAATGCCGGCGCCCCCTCGAAAACGTCTTCTCGGCGCACAGCAGCGCCTGGCACTCCAATTGCTTGCCGACACTCCGTTCGGTGCTACCGAAACAGCCCTGTTCGTTAACGGTTTTAAGCGCCCGATGTTAGTGCGCCTCATCCGCGCCGGACTTATAACAACACAGCGCGAGGTTAAGCCTGGTGGGCAAACTGTTGGCCGCGTGAGGATCACCGAGGCCGGTCGACGCGCCCTCGAAGGCTATTGAGCGCAGGCCGTGGCAGCGTGAGGCCCGACGCCGACTGCTGAAGGGCGTGTTTCTGTTAATCAATACTCGTCTCTTATAACGTAAGTCGCCTAGTACAACGATTTCAGGCTCGAATCATATCACTTGGCCCGGTCGAGCTTGTAGGACCAGGTGTGAACGATCGGTTCCTGATTGAAGTAATCCATGGCGGCCGTGAGACGATCCTTGGGTTCCTCTTTGGATTCGACGCGGATATGACGCAGCACCGAGCGAGCGAGCTTGGAGAAGAAGCCCTCGATGAGATTGAGCCACGAGCCGTGCGTGGGTGTGAAGGTGAATTGGAAGCGGCCAACAGGCTGCTTAGCGAGCCAGGCATTGGTCTCTTTTGAGATGTGCGCGGAATGATTATCGGAAGGCGCCAAGCGAAGCTGGCGCGATCAGTCGGTGCAAGTCCGACCCAGGTAATGCCCAGCAGGCAGCCTGGTAGCGAGTGTTGCGTGAGCCGACGGCGACGGCGGCCACGAAGCGTACCCAGCGGGTGCGTGGGGTGTGTGATAGTGTCAGCGCCGGTTTGATATTCCGCAAAGCACCGGTTTGAAACCGGCACTTGCTGCGCACGCCGAGGCGGTGGATTTGACGTCGTGAGATTGCGCCGTCTGGCGACCGGTTTCTAATTTCGACAGTCGCAGGTCGCCTAGGCGCTCCCGCACACCGAAGGCATCACATATAAGTCGCCGAGCGATGAATTTGTGATTTGCCTGCGAGTGGGACGGATCGGTCGATTAAGCAGTTGCAAAAGTACTGACTCGGCGGGGCCTATTGCCGTACGCAGCGGGGGTCATCCAGACCCGCGGGGTTAGCGTTAATTCCTACACAGGCCGCACGAAAGGCTTGCATCTGCTGAGGCGTGCGGTTCGCGACGTTACGGTCGAATGTGAGCGATTGTTGAAACCGAATAGCATCGCTGTTGCTCCCACCGGCAAGTTTCGTGCTCTCGATCTGGTAGAGCCGATCATTGGCAAAGAACACCGCGGCCGTGGTGAGATTGCCGTCCGGCCGGGAGATGCTTAGCTGCCGGCCATAAATCCGGTAAATGCGGTGGGGGATGTTGATCTTCAGCTCGCCGCCCTGCGTCATTCGCTTGACGGCTTGTTCGATGACCGGAGCCTCCTGCAGGCCGGCATCGCGGCCATCCACGACCGTCATCTTGAACAGGCTATTGTCGTAGCGAGCCGAATAGATACGCGCAGGCACCATTTTGCCGGGAACGACCTCAAACATCGCCACCTCTTCGACGTCAGGATCGGCTGGGAAGACGACCCCGAAGCCTTCGGCAACAGAGTTGAGTTCCTTCCACTCGGCGGCGACGGGGCCGCTGACGACGAGCGCCGCCAGCACAAAGGCGATGAAGCGCATCTTTGGTCTCCTCTTGAGCGAAGATAGTCCAGGACGACCTTTGCGCGCACAAACTTCCTCTGGAACGCACCGGCGCGCTTCGGACGCATCGGCTAATAGGTTACAACGCACTGAACAATTATGCGCCCAGCGGCAAGCATAAGCAACGGGTGTCACTAATTTGTTTCAGGGCATGGAGCCATTGGATGTTTTGCCGGAGCGAATAGACGCCCGCCGGGACTGAACGGTTGGCGGCCACTTGGCACGTCGTATTTCGACCCGGGGACTGGCCGGAAAAGCGACCGAGAAGGCGTAGTCGGGATAGCTGCACTCCTCCCAGCTTTGCGCGGCGGCGGGAGCGTTGAAGGCGAAGGCTGCTTCTCAAAAATCGGGATGATCCGCCTTGGGTAAGCCGATGTATTGATCCTTGTAATACTCGACCGGATTGTCGGCGCAGATGTCCTCCTGCCATTCCACCATCAAGGACCGATAGGTGACAAGCACGGTCAGAGGCGCCGTAAACACATTGGGGTCCTCCATCGTCAGTTCAAGTTGCAGGCCCTTGCGGCTCGTATCGGGATCGACGCCGGAGACCCGCGCTCCGTTGCCCACAGCGCCTTCCGATTTTTCGGCCTTTTCCTGCGCTGCCTTGGCCAAAGTCCCATCGATCAGCCGATAGCGTTCGGTCACATGCATCGCTTCACTCTGCGGCGTGCCGAAGCGGTCAGCCGAGGTGAAGGAGTCGGTCCTGACCCCGATGGTGTCGATGACCAGCATGTCGCCTTCCCAATGACCGATCGAATCACCCATTGGTGAAGGCACCAGCTTCGTTGGATGACTGTCGTTCATGCGGATCTGGCGAACGTTGTTGTTGTTACCGTAGATGATTGTGATGTTTCCGTCGTTCTTCAGCAGCATCTGGAAGCCGAGCTGCATCGCGAAGGTGTAAGGCGGCTGAATCGGCCGGCACTGCTCTTGCCCATTGACAAAGCCCTTGCCGGCCATGGCGAGCTCGCCCTTTTTCTTTACCACGGCTGCGGCTTCGGGCTTGAGAATCGGATTGCGATAATCGCCGACAAGTTGGTTGACGTTGCCGGTCCCGTTCGGACGGCGGATCAAATTACGCAAGGGCTGCGGACCCGACGGCATGGGCTCAAAATAGAACGTGTTCTTGCCCCAGCGAACCCCCGTGATGCCCGACACGCCGTCCGCGGCAAAGACGGGCATGGTGAGAATCCCCGCAGCGAAGATTGTCAAGAACGTAACTTGGTGTTTCATCCCGTATCTCCCTCTCTTAAGCTTTCTCGAAATGTACCGTTCCGAACTCGCGTAGGCCATGAAGATGTGCGCTTCGACGCGGTGCCACTGGCTGGCGCAACCACGGTCGGTACGGTTTGACTGAAGATGGGTAGCGCCGCTGCCGATATCACCTACAGAAGGAAATCCCGTTCCTTATGCATTCTCGACTCCCTGTCGTGGTGTCCCGAGACGCTCACATTCGCACGTTGCACAGGCATGGCTGGCTGCGTGGAACGAGAGCGATGTTTTCTCCGATGCCTCCGTTCGTCACCTTCGGTCTCTGATCACCGACCCTCTGTGCCTTGTCGTCCACACTTGGGCTGGGCCACGAGCCCCGCAGCCTAGTATTTCGACGCATTAAGCAGATGATACCTGTGCCAATGCCCCCGCGCCTACTCTGCCGCAGACAATTAGGGCTCTGAAGAACGGGGTTCGATTGGCGTCGGGCATCGGTCAGTCCCCCTTCAATGCCCGTTAGCCCGGTCGCGCCGATCGCTCCGTCGGTCGGTCAACTTTGGCAGCAGGCCGGTGTGAAATCGGAGACGGCTCCGAAACTGGAGAGGTCTGCGATGGGATGGCACCAACAGGGTGATAGCCGGGCTCGTGTCCGATAGTGCGACCGTAATGATGCGGGGCTTGCAAGTGTGCGATTTCCAGGAAGCGCTCGCTGATGCGCACGCGAGCACGAAGTGGCTCGACTGCCAATTCATCTGTACCTACGATGGCTCGACTTGGCGGAACGGGTTGTACCTACCGTAAACCCAAAACAGCTGTCGATCGCCTGCGAATCGGTCGATAATCACGGCGATGGGCGATCTCCTCAAAGTTGATCTGGTACGCCGTGGCCGGGCGTGCTGAGGCGGGTGTATTGGTCGATAGCCTCCGGTCGGTCGGACTGGCGTAGCCACGCATATCGGGTGCAACCGCGTGAAATCCCGCTGCCGATAGCGCCGCAAGTTGATGGCGCCACGAATACCAGCACTCAGGAAAACCGTGGCACAGAACTACGAGCGGTCCCTCGCCCTGTTCGGCGAAATGGAGACGGATGCCATTTGCGAGGACGGTGCGATGCGTAACGCCATCGACAGCCTGCGCGCAGATCGGACTGGATTGATACACAGCCCCGGCGGCTGCCGCGCCGGCTCCGGCAATGAATTCACGTCGCTGCATGGATGATCCCTCTGTATTCGCGGTTTTTGAGAGGGCGCCCCGACCTTCTTAAAAATCCGGCTTGTCCGATCGCGGGACTGCGGTATCTCTATCGGCGTAGT
>JASHRR010000377.1 GCA_030037185.1 Xanthobacteraceae bacterium
TCGCCTACATCCATTCTGAGCGCTACAACTTCGTGTAGGAACACAACCATGCGACGGCTCTATGCGGACAAACTCGTGGTCATCTCGGCTGTGCTGATTGTGTTGTTCTCGGCGCTTTTCGCGCGGGTGCAATCGTCAGCACGAAGCGCCGATCCCCGCGGGCAACATGGCCACGCGAACGTGCGTTGAACCAGCTCGCCGCGCAGGGCAGTCCAGCAGCGCTGCCGAATACGCTCGGCGAGTCGAAATCGGGAAGACAGCCACCAGTCGATCGTTGCCGACCAGCGCCACGGTGTAGAGATCGCCCACCATGGCATAGCCTTCAATCGGCATATAACCTGTCTTTGCGGCGATCCTCGGTGATTCTGTTTCGGTTCTGAGGAGCATTGTTAACTGCTTCCTCTGCTATCCTTGCGATGCTGTCCCTCGAGAGCGAACAGGACTTGGGAGAAGTCCGCTGATGAGCGCATCCCGTTCTGCCTATGGGGCTGGGTATGGACTGCCTGTGCGCCGCTGCGCAAAGAACGCGCTTCTTCGTTGAAGATTTCGCTCCCGCGTACGTGGCTTGCGGCCGCAGTTGCGGTTCGTCTCCCCGCAGGGGGTCCTCGACAAAGGACCGTGGCGCGTATCGCTAGCGCAAGCAGAACCTGCCCGCCAGCCTCGCAGCACGGCGCGGCAAAGGAGCGCGAGGCCGGAACAGGCCCTAGCTCTAATCATTTGAGCAATGACGCGCTTTCCAACAGCTCTCCGGCGCGCGCGTCATGGTCAATGAGATGACCAGTTCCACCGCAGGGGAATCTGGGAGCAGCACATGCGTCTGGCAATGTAAAACGATAGCCATTCATCAGCGTCCCTCGGCACTGCCTCCTGGGCGAATCAGCAATCGTTCAGAAAAAGACCAGCGCGAGTTCGGGATGGGGTGCGAGGACACAGGGGGCACACACATCGAGTACCAGGCACCGCCGGGATGGTAGTCGCACAGAGGCCCACGATGTCGGCTATCGCGCTGTGCGGCCGGCCGATTCTATTGTTCGCCATGGCGCTGCTCACCCTCGCCGACAGAATATACCACCTGTGGGCTTCGCACATCTTAACGGGGGATTGACCCTCAACGGGGATTGACGATGGCTACCGCGTGGTCTCGTGCAGCCAGGCTCGCCGACCGCACGCCGGAGTCCCGCAACCGCTACGTCGACTTCCTGCGGGCTGCGTCGATGCTGGTGGTGACCGTCGGGCATTGGCTGGCCGCCGCGCCCTACTTCGATGCAAGCGGGGAGTTGATCGGGGCCCACATCCTAACGGCGGTTCCCTGGACCGCCTGGCTCACGTGGATCGTGCAGGTGATGCCGATCTTCTTCATCGTCGGCGGATATGCGAATGGCGTGAGCTGGCGCGCCGCGCGCAGGGACGGTCGATCGTACGCCACTTGGCTGGAGAGCCGCTTGCGCCGTTTGGTGTCGCCGCTGCTGCCACTGCTTGTCGCTTGGGTGGCGATCGTCGCCATCGAGTACGCCCGAGGCGTCCGCCCCGAGCTGGTCCGCTACGGATCGCAGGTCGCCTTCATTCCGATCTGGTTCCTCGCCGTGTACATCGTGATAGTCCTACTCGTCCCGGCCATGGAGGCGGCCTGGATGCGATTCGGCGTGAGATCGTTCTGGGCCCTGACCGCCGCCGCGGTCGTCGTTGACATCCTCTACTTCATGGGCGGCGTGCGTTGGCTCGGCTTCGCCAACTATCTGTTCGTGTGGGGCGCAATCTCGCTCCTCGGATACGCTTGGCTCGACGATCGATTCTCCAGTCGTCGGATGTTGCTTCTTTACGCCGCTCTGGCTCTGGCCGTCCTCCTCTCGCTCGTGCTCGGCGGCCCCTATCCCGTCTCGATGGTCAGCGACCCGGATGAGCCGGTCAGCAACACGACTCCACCAAAGGTCACTCTCATCGCGCTCGCGATCGTGCAAAGCGGAGTGTTGTTCGGGCTCCAAGCGGCGGCGCGGCGCTGGCTGGCTGGGCGGACCGCGTGGACGGCCACCGTTCTGATCAACGCCAACATCATGACGCTGTTCATCTGGCATCTGACGGCCACGACGCTCGTGGTCCTCGGGTCCTATCTCGCCGGCGGCGTCGGCCTCCGTCTCGAGCCCGGAAGCACTGCGTGGTGGTGGTCACGCATTCCCTGGGTCGCCGCGAACGCGATCGCGCTCGTGCCCCTCGTTCTAGCGTTCGGACGCTTCGAGCGTCCGCGGCCTGTCGAGGCGCCTCCGGCGCACCCTTGGCGTTACGTGATCAGCGTGCTTACGATCGGCGCTGGCGTTGCGCTGCTCGCAGGCCAGGGCGTGGGTGGATACGGGCCGCTCGGACTGAACGTGTGGGGGCTCGCGCTCGCATTCACGGGCATCTGCCTGATCAGCCGTTTCGCGAAGTCTTCCGAGGAGCCCGCTTGAGGGCGCGTGCTCAGTCGATGTCCGGATCGATCGCGAGCGAATGCCGCCGCACAGCGCCCACGACGAGCGCGCGCAGCACACGTTCTTTGAGATTGCGGGGCGCTGCCAGTCCCATGCGCTCGAGAACCGCCGTTTCCGACGCGATCGGCGGCCTTCGCGACGACCCGGCCAGGAAGATGCGGAGCAGCTCGGGGTAGGGGGCGCGCTTCAAGGCGAGCAGCGGGTTCGTGAGAGATTCCTCCACGTCAGTCATGTCACTGCCGAGCGGGAAAGCCGGCAGTAGCCCCGCCGCCCTCGCCGGCCCCAGCGCCTCCTCGAGCCGCTCGAGGCGGTTCGCGGCGGCATGGCTCGGCAGAGAGAACGAGCGCTCGATCTTGCCCGCCCGCTGAGCAGAGGTCTTCAGCTGGTGCTGAAAATTTCCGTCGGCGACGCAGATCATCGCCGCGATCGTGTCTCGATCCGATTTCCCTCTGATGTCGGCGACGCCGTATTCCGTGACGATGACGTCGCGGAGGGAGCGGGGGAGCGTCGCGTTCGCATAGGTCCAGACTATGTTGGATTGGAGCCCGTGCCGCAGATGGCGCCTGCTGCGCACGGCGATGATCGCCCGAGCGTCCTCGAGTTGGTGCGCCATGGCGACGAGATCGTGCTGGCCTCCGACGCCGCTCACGACGCGCCCGTCTTCCAAAGTGTCCGACGAGACGGCGCCCAGGAGTGTCGCTGTCATCGCTGTGTTGATAAATCGCGCATGCCGACGGTCGGCGCGCTTACGCATTGAATCTCCGTCGAGCGTGTTGGTGAACGAGATCGCCGTCATGCAGATCTCGGCCAGCTCCTCTTCGGGCATTGCTCGGAGGTGGTCGTAGAAAGCCCTGTTGCCGATGAAGAATCCTGCGTGCATCAGAGCCGTCTTGCCGTTGGCCGTGGGTACGCGGCGCTTCAAGACTCCGGCTTTCTTCAGGGCGAGAAAACCGTCGACGAGCATCTCCGAGCAGCCATAGAGCCCGATCGAGAAGGGATCGAGCTCCGCCCACTCCGGAAGGCGCGTGCCAAGCTTGTCGAGAAGGTCGCGGAAGGCGGCGTTGTCTGTGTGGCGCAGCACCAACGCATGCGCTAGCGCATCCGAGAATGCGCCGATGCCGATTTGAAGCGTGCCTCCATCTTTCACCAGGGTGACCGCATGCAGCGCCATGGCGTAGTCGACCAGGGACACCGGCTCCTTGGGCGGAGCAAACAGGCCATAGTGCGGCTCTGCGGGCTCCAGCACCATGTCGATTTGCGCGCGCTCGATCTCCGCATCGCCGGGCATGTAGGGGAGATTCTCATTGAGCTCGACGGCGAACACCGTCGGCTCGTGAGCGCGTCTTGAGGCGACACAGGGTAGCATATCCAGCGTAACGTCGGGGTTGGAGCTCAGGCTCACGCGCGCGCGCCTCGGATGAGGCGCGACGAGCTGGGCGAACACGTTCGTCTCGACCCTCTCGAGGTGCCGCGCCACCTGGGAATAGTTGAGACTGATGTAGCTCTGCTGCGCCAGCTTGTTCGCCAGAGCCCGGCCGGCTAGCAAGAAGAACTCGTGGACCCGGATGTTCGGAGGCAGCTGGCCTTGACGGACGGCCGCAGCGTAGAGCGGCTCGACGCAGCCGGAGAACAGGCGATCGATAAGCGGCTCGGCGAACCGACGCTCCAACGACGAGCGAGGGCGAGGGAGCGTCAGCGTCAGGCCCGTGAAGATCGTGAGCTGCACACGACGATCCGCCTCAGCCAGGCGATACAGCGCGTCGACGATGAGGATCGGCTTGCCGATGCTCATCGGAACAGCGAGCCTGAGATCGTAGCCAACACTATCGACGATGGCTTGCGCGCAGCGATCCGCATCGCTGAAGGCAATGCTCCGTGGGACGTTTCTCTTTTCACAGAGCATCGTCGAACCCTTATTCGTCAATCTCCGTGCGCAATTGCACACTAAGGCGCGACACGGGAGCGAGCCCAAGGGCACCTTCGGCGGCCAGCGCTCTCTCGAGCATTCGCCGTCCGGGGCGTTTCGAGCACCCTTGCTTAGCGCCACTCTCAGCTTCTCGTCAGCTCATTGGGAAGCGACGTTTTCAGCACCCGAGCCTTGTCGTCGAAGCCTCGATTTCGGGCAGCACCTTGTCTTCCCTGACACTCCGGAAGAGCACGAAAAGGGGCGAAGATCTCTCGGGGATGGTCTCACCGAATTTCCTTATGAAATCATCGCAGATGCCGTAGTTGGTCAGCGCCCCTGACAAGGCTCCACACCTGCTCCGATGATCCCGCCGATGGCCATCCCCGCAAGCGGATTTAGGAAGAGAAGACCGACCAAAGTTCCCCACAAGGCGCCCCTCATCCCACCCGTGGCCGCGCCAAACCCCGGGAGATTTCACGGCTTGGTTGATATGAACCTTGCCACCCTTAGTCACGTTCCTTCCTCCAAATCATCAGATATTCGCTTTTCCAGCGAGCGGAGTTTATTCAGCACTCATCGGCGGTATGAATGCCATCGAAGTCAAAGACCACCAGATTGCTCATCACTCTCCTCTTGCAGCTCCCAGCGTCATCACCGCAATGGAGAAATGTGCCGCTCGGCATATTGTTTCTCTGAAGATCATATTGTTTCTATAAAGATCATCACTGCGCGATGTGCCACTCGGTTCCACGGTCTCTCCGCGGCTTGGTCGGAACTCCGAGAGTGCGCCACAATCGCCCGGCCTCGATAGCCCTGACGCCGTCGAGGACGCAGAGAATCTCAAAAGTGGCGTCCTTTGCCGTCTCTCGATCACGCGCTTCATAGGCGATTACGATCCGGCACTTCTTCGTCAAGCCGATCTATGACGGGGACGAGGTCGGGTCGACACTCGGATATGGGACGCCTAGGACGATGATAACAATGACGATGATACCGATCGTCATAACAGTCCGACCCTTTGTTCAAACCCGCGCTGCGCGACTGTGCCGCACGGCTGCAACCCGTCGGGAACTGTCGAGTTTGATTCTCAAAGGCTGGGTGGTCAGAACAATGGGCATCATCATGCGCAAGATAGCGATTGGTTTGGCGGCTCTGACGATTGCGACAGCAGGTTCGACTCTGACAGCGTCGGCCCTTCCCGGCGGGGGTTCTCTCGATGTCGTACAATCCATTGGCCATGGCGACAACATTGACAAGGTGTTTTGGCGGGGACGCGGATTCCATCGTGGGTTCGTCGTCCACCGTAGGTTCGGAAGGTTCGGACGCGTATATGGATTCCATCCCGGATTCCGTCGTGGATTCGTCGCCCGCCGATGGTGGTGGTAGAGAGAGCTATCACCAATCCTCGTCGTGCACAGCAAACGAGTAAGTCGGGACGATTGCGGCCCAGAAGCTTCGCAGACGGGAGGCGCCTACGGGTGCCTTCCGCATTTTCGAGGTCAGTGGCCTGCGCTTCGGAAGCACCCCTTCGAAAAGTGGAAAGCTGGGGGCGGGGGTTCACCGATTCCAAATCTCGCCCCTCTCCCGCTGGAGGGC
>JASHRR010000378.1 GCA_030037185.1 Xanthobacteraceae bacterium
ACGATTCACTGACCGACGGCCGCGCCCGATGGACGGCCCACACGGCCTTCCACGATCCAACCTCGGCGCCCCACGCGCGACCGCGGGAGAGCATTGAAATTCGTACGCTCGCGCTTTTCTAAAAGCGCACCTCAATCGAGCCAATCATCGATCACCTGCAGAGGGCGGCCACAGCGTTTCGCGCTTTTGCCCGACGATTGTCCGCAAAACTCATGAGGCTGAGACCTCAGGCTCCCGCTTTTTCCTCCGGCGGCTTGATGTGCCGGAACGCGTGCAACAGCACGAGGTCGTAGATGATTTTGAGGCTTCCGCACAAGACGAGCGGGAGTCCGGGGAAAGGCAGCGTCAGCAGCATGCCGGCGAATGCCGGACTGATCGAAGAGGCGAGACTGCGCGGCACCGCGGTCACGCTCGCAGCGGCAGTTCGCTCGGCCGGCGTCACCACCGCCATCACGTAAGAGGTCCGCGTCGGCACGTCCATTTGCGATAGCGCCGACCGCGCCAGAAGCAGCCCCAGCGCAAGTGTCATGTCAGGCGAGAACGCGGCAGCGATCAGGCAGATGCTCGACGGGATGTGGGTGAACACCATCGTGTTGATGAGCCCGACGCGGTTCGCAATCCCTGCCGCAACCGGGTGGGAGAATGCCGCGAGCACACCCGCCCAAAAGAAAAACACGCTCGCTGCCGCGACGGAAAGCTCGAACTTTTCGAACAGCCACAGCGCGAGCAGCGACTGGACGACAAAGCCTCCCGCGAAGGCATCGACACTGAACAGCGCGGCAAGCCGGTACACGACGGACCGCGATGGCCCCAACGGCGCGGCCGGCCGGGACGGCTCCGCCTGAGCGCGTGGCACGCGCAGGTAAAACAACACGGCAACAATGCCGAGCGCCGCATAGAGATAGAACATCAGCCGGAACGCCGTCAGTTGCGCGACTCCGGACCTGACCAGCACGTCGGAAAGGCCTGCCGTAAGGGAGCCCGCCGCCATCGACAAGGCGCCGGTCAGGCTGTAGCGCGCGAAGGTGCGCGTGCGCTCCCTGTCGACGACGCCGCCGGCGAGCGACGCGTGCTCCAGCGGCACCAGCACGCCGATATCTCCGGTCGAGGGATTAATCGTTCCGGCGAACAGGACCGCGGCGATCCAGAACACGTAGTCGCAGCTCGGCAACGCGGCTCCAGTGGCTGCCATGAGGATGCCGCCGAGCGCCAGCAGATGGCGCAAGTCATGCCGGGGTGCGATGAGGCCGACCAGAAGCGTGAAGACGGCGGTGCCGAGCAGAGACGCAGTGGCGACAAAGCCGATTTGCGCGGGCGTGAGTCCAATCGTCGTCAGATAGGCGGGCAAGATCACAACGGCAAAGCCGTCGCCTATTCCGCGTACACAGCGGGCCACATAGAGCAGATTGACATCAGAGTGCCGCGTCGTCGCGGGCGCCTGCGCGAGCGTGTCGTCGATCATGCTCGCTTCTACCGGCTGCGCAGAAACACGATATTGGCCCGATATTCGCCGTCATCGACCCGCTTGTCGCGGGCATCCAGGTCGTTCCCGCAGCGAGTAAGAGGTGGATGGCCGGGGCGCGCCCGGCCATGGCTGTTAGAGAAGTGATTTATATGACCGGAATGCGCTGTAGCCGGGACAAAACCCGCTAGGACCGGCTTTAATTCTTCAGCTCCTCTTCGAGAGTCGGGCATTCGCGCATCTCGGCACGCGCCTCGTATTGCTGATAGTTGGCCTTGTCGTAGATCGCGGGTTTCAACACCAGCTCTTTAGGAACCTCCTGCTTGCGCAAGTTTCGTGCCGCGATCTCGACCGCGAGGCAGCCGATGACGAAACCGTTGAATTCCCCGGTCGCGAGCATCCTATCGGCCTTGATCAAGTCGATTGCTTCCTTGCTGCCGTTGATCCCGACCACCACGGCCTTGCGGTTGCGTTTCTCCAGAGTCTCGACGGCGGCAGCTGCCATGGAATCGTTTGCGGCCAGCACGCCGTCGATCTGGGGAAACTGTCTGATCCAACCTTCCATCGCATCCTGGGAGGGTCTGCGCTGGTAGTTGCCCGACTTGGACGCCAACAGCTTGACGGCGGGGAATTCCTTGATCGCGTCGTTGAAGCCTTTGACCCGCTCGATGCTGCTCGTCGTCGTGGGAATGCCTTCCAGGATGACGACGTTGCCCTTGCCGTCCAGCGCCTTGAACAGGCGGCGGGCGGTGGCGAGGCCGAGCTGGTAGTCGTCCGGCAGCACGGCGGATACGAACTTGCCGCCCTCCGCGCGATCGGTGATCTCGACCGCCGGAATGTTGGCCGCATTTATTTTCGCTATGGCGGGCACCATTCTCTGATTTTCGACCGGATCGAACACGATGAGATCCGGCTTCTTTGCGATCGCATCGTCAACGAGCTTGGTCTGCTCGGCGGCATTGTCCGGCGTGGTCGGCACATAGTGCGACACGTCGATCGACAGCTTCTTGGCCGCAAAGTCGCTGCCGGTGCGGATCGCCTTGGAGAATGGGTTGGTTGTATTCTTGGTAAAGACCGCAATCGATTCTGCGCTCGCGCCCTGCGGCAGAGCAATCGCCGTCATCGCCAACGCGATCAGTACCGGAATTGGACGTTTCATGGTTCTCTCCCTCAGGTAACGGAATTCTGATAGCATATCACCAAATCTGGATCAGGGAGAACGCTATGATGGCACACGTCCTCGCCGCATGGCTCGCTGCGGCCGTTTGTTCCACGGCTTTGCTTGCCCTCATCTCCCCGTCCGCCTGCGCCGCGGACCTGCTGAAGGTCGCGGTGGCGCAGCGGGGTCAGTGGGACACAGCCATCACGGAGATCGGCGAGCGCTCGGGCATTTTCAAGAAGCGCGGCATTGCGGTCACCATCCTCTACACGCAGGGCGGTCCCGAGGCGCACCAGGCGGTGATTTCCGGCAGCATGGACATCGCCTGCGGCGGCGGCATCGAATCCGCAATCGGCGCCTTTTCCAAAGGCGCGCCGGTGCGCATAATCGGCAGTGCCATGATCGGCTCGCCGGACACGTATTGGTTCGTGGTGGCCAATTCCCCGATCAAGTCGCTCGCCGACGCCTCCGGCAAGACCATCAGCTATTCGCAAAACGGCTCCTCCAGCCACACCGCGCTCCTTGCCCTTCTCGATCAGTACAAGGTCGATGCGCGGCCGGTCGCGACCGGTGGGCACCCCGCCACTCTGACCATGGCGATGACGGGCCAGATCGATATCGGCCGCGGCGCCGCGCCGTTTGGCCTCGATCTCGTCGATGAGGGCAAGATCCGGGTGATCGCCCGCGGCAGCGAAATCAAAGCACGCGCCGACCAGACGGTGCGCATCTGCATGGCGAACACGCAAGCGCTTGCGCGCGGCGACGCTGTCGCCCGCTTCATGCAGGGATATCGCGACACCATCGACTGGATGTACACGGACCCTGCGGCGCTCGCCACGTACGAGGCGTTTTCGAGCGTGCGCCATGGGTTGATGGCCAAGGTCCGAGACGAGTATTTTCCGAAAGCGACGCTGTGGCCCGACGAAATTCGCGGGCTCGACCTCGTGCTGTCGGATGCCCTCAAGAACAAGTTCATCACGCGGCCGCTGGCGGCGGCGCAGATCAAAGAAATGATCCAGATTCCGGCGCCGATCTAGGCGGCGCCGATCATGCCCGAGACCGCGGTCCCAGCCGTCAAAGCGCTGTTGTTCGACGTGTTCGGGAGGCTCGTCGATCGGCGAACCAGCGTCGCCCGCGAGGCCAAGGCGGTGCTAGAACCGCTCGGATATTCCGTCAACGGGCTCTGCTTCGCGGGATGCATGGCGCGACGAACACCAGCCCGGCATGGCGGAGTGGGATCGGGGCGCCAGTCCCTTTTTGCAAGCTGGATGTGCTGCATCACCACAATCTTGAGCGTATTTTGCCGCGCTTTGGACTCGGGGCCCTGTCCGAGGAAGCGTCTGCCTACCTCGTCTGTTAGGTTCTTCATTACCACTTAGACTAAGACTAGACTATAGCGCTTTGTCCGGATTTGCGGGCTTCTCTAATCTCCCGGATCCTCTCTCGCCCAAACCGCGCCAAGGGTTACGTGCGGGGGGATCGGATGCGGCGCGGGCGAGTCGTGGCCAGCGGCGCCGATACGGCGACGGCGGCGGCCTCTATTTGCAGCTTAACGGCCTCGACCGGGGCGCGTGCGTGTTCATCGGACCTCGAAGCTCGGCATAGCTCCACCCGTGATGCCGACGACGCTGGCGTCGCCCTCGTTGCTTGGTGCGTGTGCGGATCCCGGTCAAGTTTTCGACCACGATCACGCTGCCCGGCCCGGCACTCGCAACAATCTGCTTGGCGAGTACATGGTCGCAATCGCTCCGAAACCGTCGCTGTCGACTGCGCATCTTCTTCAGATGTCGAGAGGCTGCCCAATCTGGTGGCCGATCGCCCTTATGGTCCTGTGCTGCGATCCTCTGGCGATTGCATTGACGGCAGCGGTTTCGGCACGGCGATCAACCACCCTCTCAAACCACATTTAGTCCGTAGTAGCTTCGATAGCTGAAGGAACCCTACGGCAGGGGGTAGAAGCCCCCGGCTTTACCCGTGGGGAGTAGTCACTCCCTGCGAATGCGGCTTTCAAAAACCGACTGACATTGAGTCGAGACGCTGGAGGCCGAGTCGGAGGCGCTCGGGACCCATACGTTGATATGACTGCGTCATCCGAATGTTTGATTGCGTAGGAGTGAAGAGCATGGATGATTGCCTCAAAGACGGGACTGGGGAGAACGAAATGGACCAAACGGTATTGACCGTTGGGCTCCAATCCAATATCTGGATCACACGGACGATCCGCGCGGGCAAAATCGCTCATGATCGAGATGAGCGTCACCGGCCAGTATTATTCCAACCGCAAAGATGACAGGAGATGCACCATGACCGGCGTCAGGATTGGTGTCAGTGCCGACGATCGAATCCAAGATGGCGCCCAGTGGACGCGGGTCAAGAGGAGCGCCAAGCTGGGCCTGTTATCCGCGACTGTTGTGGGGTGCATCATGCCCTTTGCCGCGGAGTCTGCCGATGATCTCAAGCCTCCGACGAGTTTCCGCAACTGGTACCACGTCAACACGATGATCGTCGACAAAGACAGTCCTCTCTTCAAGGACATCGGCGGAATGCACAACGTTTACATCAATTCGACGGGAGAGAGGGCTCTCAAGAAAGGAGGACCATATCCGAACAAGTCCATGTTCTTGACCGACTTGCATGAGTTCGCTGTCTCCGATGGCTCCTATGTGGAAGGCCCACGGAAAGGCATCGCCATCATGCTGAAGGACAAGAAGAAGTATTCCTCGACAGGAGGCTGGGCCTTCCAGGCCTGGGCGGGCGGCGATCCGAAAAAGCCGTTGGTCACCGATCCAGTCAAACAATGCTTCGAATGTCACCAGCCGAAAAAAGACCAAGACTACGTGTACTCGACATATATTCCTTGAGCGCCGGGCCGTCGTCTGTGCGACTTCGCATTTGGTTGCCACGCGATACGCCAAGGCCTACCGTCTTATCGTCAGGACCCGCTCTTCCCCGAATTCCACGATCACGACCTCCGCTTCGGGAATGAACGATCCCGCCATTCGTTGGTTTTGCGCGCTCGTGAAAGAGATTTTTGAGGACGTGCAATACAAAGTGATCATAGCGAGCGCCGCGCTGAAAAGCAGGATAGGATACTCAATAATCGTGGACAGGTCCTGTTAAAAGAATATTTGCGCGGCGACCAAATTAACATTGCCGGTTGTTTCGGCGCGACGGCCAGGCATGTCGCCTTTGGGTCTTGTGTCACGAGTAATGCCGGTCCGGTGGTTGCGTAACTGTACGGGAGATGAAGGAAGGCAGCGCAAAACCAAGGAGTTCTGAGGGAACTCGCCTCTGCCATTTCAATCGCGTCGATGCAAATTGACAAAGGCGAATTCGAATCCGCTGTGGCCAGTTTTCCAAGGCTTACGGTTGTTGCGAAATTGCGCGCGAATACCCGGCATTTGTTGCGCGCGCCCTTTCTCCCGATCGCCGACACGAGGACAAAGACCGGGATTTCGGCGTCTGTCTCAAAGGCCAATTCTGGGCTCTCGTTTTCATCAGCGCCGTAACCCGAGCGCGCGGGGCCATCACGCCACAATAGCCAATCATCATTTGTGAAGCCGCGCTGCTCTTGAGAAACTCAGGAGCAAATCCGAACGCGCTGCTCAGCCCAAACGCAACGAAACGCCTTGAAGCAACCGCTTGACGCTCATGCATCGGGGCTGGCGACCTTTGGCGATCGCCTTAACGATATTCGGGGCCAGATAGCCGAACCGCAAAACCCGGCGGACGTGAGCCTCCTTGAGTTGGAAATTTCCCGAGACATGTTGCGCCGGTTGCGAGGCTGGCGGTACCTCATTCGCACGCGAAGGATGGCAGAACTCGCGCCATTCCTTCGCGCTCCAGTAGTCGGCGATGCCGACCTTGCTATCAACCAGAAGAGTAGCGACAACAGCGAAGTTCGACCACCATTTTCCAGGCGCGACAACGGAGTGGCGAGTAGTCGGTAGGGCAGGACATACCGCTAAGGCCTCAACACGTACGCAGGCGCCGCCGTGTTCTGACCCTTATCGCAGCATCCGGCGAGGAAGTTCGGCCGGTATGGATTGGCGAAGCTATTGTTGCCCTGCGGCAGTTGTCCGACCTTCGGCGTACCGTTGATGCGCGCGAGAACGCGCTCACGTGCTTGCTCGATCTGCCGCAACAGTGCATCGACATTCCAACCCACGAGTTTGCCCTTCCAGTACACGACCTTCCCTGCGATCAACACGTCACGTACATGTCTGGGGTTCATCATCGTCACTACCGTACCTGGCACGTTGTTCATCGGCCATGTGTTGATGTTGCGGGCGTCGAGAACGACAATATCGGCCTCCTTGCCAGGGGTGAGTGTTCCGACCTTGTCGAGAATGCGGTTCGACGCGGCGCCAGCAATAGTGGCCATCTCGATGACCTGTCGGGAGGTGACGGCTTGCGGCACCGGAAGACCGCCTGGATTGCTTTCCGGAAATGCGAGATCGTTTGCCAGCGCGCGCTGCAGACAGAATGCGCCGCGCATTAACGAAAACGGATCCGTGGTCATGTTTGTGTCAACGTCTGGGCTGAGACTGGGCAGAATGCCGTGATCGAGCGCCTGTTGAAATGGCGGCATGCCGTGCCGCATCTGCATCTCGATCAGGACCGCGATTGACACGTGAGCGCCTCGGTCGCGCCAGATCTCCCACGCCTTGGATCGGTTCTCTTTGGGATACCCGTACGAGCCGTAACCGATCTGTGCGAGCGGTTCATCCTGCCATCGGGTGCAGTGGATAAAAGTGACATCCGACCAGTCGGTGCCGTTACGGGCATCCGTGGCGGCATCGATCACGACGCTGGGGCCCCCCACATTGTGATTGTGGATCGATGCGCCGAACGCGCGCGCGAGCTGCCATCCGGTGTAGTCGGCGCCCGGCACTGCGGGCCCCGGACCGCCACCGAATCCAAGCGTCACCAGTTGATCTCTCGAGCTGAAATATGTTTTCGCGATGCGACCGATCCCCTTCGCCGTGTCCTTCATCGCTCCGGGAAACTCGTAGGGGATACCGTCGCTGCTGCGATTGATGCCGCCCGTGTAGGCGTAGACCATTCGCCGGCCCGAATCCATCAGACCTTTGATCATCGCGTCGGTGTGTTCGGGTGTGTGCGAGGACTGAGAGGTATCGGTTCCCGTGGTGATGCCCTCGCTGATTTCGCTGAGGCATGCGACGAGCTCCGAGATGTAACAGTCCTCCGGGTCGTACGGCACACGACCCAGGTCCCAGATGACATTGTTCGGATTCGCAGGATCTGCGATGCGGCCAGCGGTCCAGATGTTCTGGACAACTGAACCGTAGCTCTCCTGCGGCCACGCACCCGTGAGCAAACCATCGGGAATGATGCCGCGTTGCAACGTCTCGTACTGGTGATGGTGCGTGGTGATGAAGCCCGGCATGACGATTGTTCCGGTGCAGTCGACGATTTCGGCGTCGCCGGCGGAGACCGTTGGTGCGACTTCGGCAATTCTCTTCCCGTCGATCAGGACGTCGGCCTTTTCGAAGTCGCCAACCCTCGGGTCGAGGCTCACCACGACACCGCCGCGCAGGAGAACTCGGCGCTGTCGGCCGTCGCCGACCAGGCCCTGGAGATCTGAAGGAGTCGCCGAGCGCAGGCTTCCGAGCTGTCCTTCACTCACGATGTTATCCGCCGCCCTCCCGCTACCAGCGGCAGGAATCGTGGCGGCTGCAAGTCCCGCTGTGCTCGCTCTGATGAAATCGCGTCTGTTCATCGGACCCCTCTTCGTGTTTGTCGCGAAGCGACCTTCGTGGTTCACCGCATGCTGATTATACCATTTTAGCGTGATTTTGCATTTCCGCTGCAATGGGCGGCCTGGACGGTGTTGTCTCGGTGATCGTGGGCCCGGCCGATGATTGATCCAATCTGTCGCTTCTCAATGAGGGCTTGCCAATCCATTTCGTTCGTCAGCGCGTCTATCGAAAGCAGCCTTTGCTCAAGGTGTAAGGTTGAGCGATCGCCCAAGATGGGACTTAACCGGCTGCCGATGCCTCATCAGGAGAGGCTACAGCGTTTGCTGGGACATCGGTGGTTGGCTATCCTTGAACGCAGACTACCAGCTGACGCTCGTAGGGCCCCACGTGAGTGTCCGGACCAATTGCGGCAACGGACTGGCATGAGCTGTCCGGCCTCACCGGAGCAGTTTCCATAGCGGCGAGAACCGGCGACGTGTCCCCGTTGGCGGACCGCAAAACCGTGGAACGAGGGTGCCGGTTGACGCGGTTTTGGCCGCAGGTCTCTCTCTGCTGGGGCTTTTTCAATTGCCGCTTTCAACACCCACAGATCGGTTCGACAACGATAGAGACCGGTTCGGCATTACGTCGCCGAAAATTAGATGTACTCCGGCTAGCGGAAGAAAACGCTCTGGACTTTCGCTGTCAATGCCGACAGGACTGAATCGCACCGAGCTGCGCACTACCCGGCCGGGTCTTGCGGCGACCGGGCGAGCGAGCCGGCACAAGCAGCCGCTGCTATCGAGCAGCCGGCCTCGGTTCCTAAGGCGAAAGGTACGCCTGGCGCTCTCGCAGCCGCGCTGCCGGTCAGTCGCCATTGCGCCGAATCGCGCTTCTGCATCTCGGCACTGATGGAGCGGCCGCGGGACGTCCTCCGTCGGGGCAAGCTTTCCGGCACCTTGGAAAGGTTGTAGCCTATCAGCAGAACCCGGAAAGGCGAGGCGAGCCATGAATTTTCCGCGCAATTTTCTTTTGGCAATGGTATTGGCGGGCGCGACAGCGACCCCTGTTTTCGGCCAATCGACGGCACCGTCAGCCGGTGGAAGTGTCGGCGGCGGGCAAGGCCCTGCAACGATTCCGGCTCTCTCCGGTCTGTGGGCGCATCCCGGGCTCGGCTTTGGCCCGCCGCTGGCCGGGCCAGGCCCGGTAACGAACAGGTCGCGGCTGCCCAGCGGGCAGAGCAATTTCAATAAGGTGGCCGGCGATTACACCAATCCGATTTTGAAGCCCGAGGCTGCGGAGGTCGTCAAGAAACTCGGCGAACTCTCCTTGTCAGGGCAGGTATTTCCGGACCCCGACAACCAGTGTCTCCAGAACCCCGTACCCTATCTTTTTTGGAATTTCTTTCTCCGCCTAATTCAGCTGCCAGACAAGGTCGTCTTCCTCTATTCCCACGATGATGATTTTCGCGAGGTGCCGCTGAACAAGCCTCATCCCGCAACGGTAACTCCATCGATCCATGGCGATTCGGTCGGCCGTTACGAGGGCGATATGCTGGTCATCGATACCATCGGGGTCAAACTCGGGCCGTACAGGTATATCGACCGTTTCGGCACTCCATATACGCAAGCCTTACACGTGATTGAGCGCTACCGCCTCCTCGACTATGAGGCCACCAAGCAAGCGCTGGAGCGGGCTGCAAAGGAATGGCCTTCGGCGGGTGCCAATATCGATCGCAACTACAGAGGCAAGGGCTTGCAGCTCGAATTCACGGTCGAAGACGAAGGCGTGTTCACGATGCCTTGGTCGGCGACCGTTACCTATGGCCGCGATGCGAATCCGGACTGGGAGGAGCGCGTCTGCGCCGAGAACGTTCAGCATGACTATCAGGAACTGCACTACTCCGACAAAAACGCGCATCTGCCGACAGCCGACGAGCCGGATTTCTGATGAACGCGGTCGCGCGCGTGCGGCGGCGAATCGCCTGCCACCTGCCGCTCTATCGAGGTTCCTAATCTGTCGCATGCATGTGGGCGGCAGAGGGTTTGCCATGGTATGCAATGGAGCCGACGGCCGTCGCCCGGTTGCGGCGTTATCGTGGTAACGCCCGGCTACCCGGTCTACTGGAACGGCTGCAAGCTTACGAAAGGCGCGAGCGGAGCGGAAAGGGCTGATCTCGCCGCCGGAGCTGCGGCACGCTCTTGGCGTTGCGCTGGATTGGATGCCCGACTGCGCGGCAGAGAGGGGGCAGAGCATGGTGGCAAAATTATTGGCAAGTGCGCTGTGGATCGCCGCCGTCCTGTTTTTCGGCATCGCTGCCGGAATGGCGGAGCAACAAATCGAGCGAGGCAATGGCGTTGTGTGCGACTCGCCGCAGCAAGTGGAGCGGTTTATTGCGCTCGACATTGACACCAACGATGCCATCGCGCGGATTAACGCGGAGAGCCCGTCCGGCAGCACGTGCGAATTCACCGAAGCCGAATACATCGTTGGCGGCATTGTGGGCGATGCATCAAATAGCAAGGGCATCTGGGAAATACGGAAAGTCCTTATCGTTGGACTCATCGTTGGGCGCGTCAGGAAGCCTGTGCTTGCCTACGAGAAGTACACGGCCTTCATTGTTTCGAAAGCCTCACCGCTTTAAGGGAGGCGCGATGGTGGAACGTGATCTGTCCAAAAATGGGAAAGTAACCTGGTTTCGTCCGGCAAGGATGCAAGCGATCGCCTCGAACGTGAGCGTCAAGGCCAACTGCTCCAGCTGCTTGTGTCCCCGGGCGTTGTCGGCGCCTGTCACTGTTACACGGTCGGTGCATCGTGTATGCTTCTTCGAGGATCCCGGAAAGAAAAGCGAACGAAAGGATAAACCATGAGTTCCCGACGTGATGTATTGCAGGCAATCGGCCTCGCGAGCGCGGCGGCACTTACCGCGAGCTCGAGTCCCGCCCAGCAGGGCCCCGCCGCGGCGGCGCCGCAGGGTTCTGCGGAGGCCAATATGACGTTCTGGCCGAACGGCGCACGGATCGCCGTTACAGCCTCGTTGATGCTGGAAGCGGGCGGCCAGAATCCCTATCGCTCGGAGGCCCTGACCGGTCCGCTGCCCGACGGACATCTGGACCTCACTACCAATACCTGGTTCGAATATGGCGCGGTCGAAGGCGTGCCGCGGTTGCTCGATCTCTTTGACAAACACGGCGTCAAGGCGACCTCATTTATGGTGGGGGCGGCGGTTGAGCGGCACCCCGACCTCGCCCGCGAGATCGTCCGGCGCGGCCACGAGGCCGCCGCCCACGGCAAAACCTGGGAGAGTCTGTTCGCCCTCCCGAGAGAGGAGGAGAAGAGGAACATTGCCGAAGGCGCCGAGATCATCCAGAGGATCACCGGCGCGCGTCCGCTCGGTTGGAATGCCCCCGGTTTTCGCAACAGTCCCAACACGCTCGAAATCCTTCAGGAACTCGGATTCCTCTATCACATCGACGATGTGAGTCACGACGAACCATTTATCAACGTGCTGCCCAAAGGCCCGCTCGTCACTGTGCCTTATTCCGTCAGCCTCAACGATTTCCAGAATGCGTTTCCTGGCCGCTATTCTCCGCCTTCCTATGAGCAGGTGCTGAAGGATCAATTCGATCAGCTCTACGAAGAGAGCGCGAAGCGGCGACGTATGATGCTGATCTGCACGCATGACCGCATGGCCGGCATGCCGGCTGTGACGCGGATGCTCGACCGCGTTCTGACTCATATCCGGCAGAAGGAAGGTGTGTGGTTCGCGCGCAAGGAGGAGATCGCACACTGGGCAATGACGCACCCCGAACACACGCCTGTTGTGCAGCGCGGCCGCGTCGCGGAAACGGGGCTTCCCGGTCCCGCTTAAGCGACAGCCACGGCCGCGTGACAGGCCGCCTTCGGTCTGCAGGGCGCTCGTGAGGGATTGGCCATCGCCGCGAACAAGATCAAGCGTGCCGGATCGGGTCAAATCCAAGCGAGCGCACAGGATGACCTCCAAGGTTACATCAGCTTTCGGCATGCTCCAGTTTCAACAATAAAATCAGATAGCTAATCCTATATGGTGTCCGCGGAAGCGACCGCCCGCGTCAATCACGCCTGCCATCGGCTCGACGGGGTGGCGAGATATGACGCCTGGGCTGCAGCGGCTCAAGCGCAGGTTTCTGCTGGCGCCCGTTTCCAACGGCAACATTTCGCTGATGGTGGATCTCGCCCGCCGCAGCTTCGCGTGGACGCGATCCCCGGCGCAGACCGCCCGCGACTACAAACCCAAGCCGCGGGTCATCTTAGCGGCGGCCGAGGCCCCGCCCCGGTCTGCATGATGGTGGCGGCGCACGCCAACGAGCTCACGCACGCCGCCACCTGCGGGCTGCGCATATCGTGCGACCGAACGAAAAAGGCGCAGGGCAAGGGCGAGGTTGGCCCGTCGGCACCGGTCGATATAGCAATGGGCAGCCTCACAAAACTGCGCCGACCGGCTCGCGACGTGACGATTGCTTGCATTGTCGGCGTTTGCGCCGCGCAAGCGCGCGTCGCTCGGATTGAGCGAAGCGAAATCCGCGATCAGCCTTGCGAATCACCCGGGCTTGTTTGGAGTCGCGCGCACCATCCGGGTAACTACGCCCGCCGGGAGAAGCTCGCGAGCAGCACCGCTACGATACCGGTGAGGAAGATCCCGTCGAAGGTGCCGGCTCCTCCGATCGAGGCGACGGGTGCGCCAAGCCCCCGCACGACGCCGAGGTTAAGCAGATCGGCGCCGATAAGGGTGCCGAGGCTGCCGCCCGCATAGGCGAGCACGGCAGCGTGCTGGCGCGCGATCAAGAGAGCCACGATCGCAGTCGCCACGGGCGGTACGAAAACCGGCACCGCGATGCCGACCCCGTGCACCGGGTAGGCGAGCATGTGAATGATGACCGTCACGATCGCGGTTGTTATGATCCCGCGGATCCAAAGATGGTTCTTGCCGAGCAGATAGAGCGACAGCAGCGTCGGAATCACCGCACCGCCAATGTTTATCGCGATGACGGTACCGGGCCATTCGACCACCACCGGCACAACGTAGTGCATGCCGTAGAAGGTGACTTCCTCTCCGGACTGCAGTTCACGCTCGGGAAACTCCCACACCGGAATGTTGATGTAGCTGCCGATGAGCGACGCAAGCAGCAGCAGCAGGGCCCTTCCCGAACTGACGCCGAGACGCGTATAGGCATAGCGCAGCACATTGATTTCGATGAGGACGACCACAAGCAGGAAGACGCCCACCAGGATGGCAAAAAACGGCCCCGCGAGAGGCAAATATTGCATCTGCTGCATGGGATCTCCCTAGCCCACTAAAACTTTAACGATAATAAGGAGGTAACTGTAATGTTCCACCCTTTTCGTGTCGCATCGCGTCGCAAAAAATACTAAGCAATCTCAATGGTGCAGGACAATCCCGGCCGTTACGGAATCGTGCCCGCAGCGGGCGAGCCCGCCAAGATCAGCATAAATGCCCGGCCGACCTGTGGGTGTCATGACGCCGGTCATTGCCGGCCCCTCGCTTACCCGCCGCACTGTCAACAACCTTCTAGCCAGTGACGCGGTTCCGCTGACACACCGCACCATGCTGCCAAAGCTCTTGGCCTGGCAGCCCGCCTGGGCCTGGGAAGATCCAGCCAACTGAAGAACGATCGACTGCCCTGGCGCCGAAGAGATCGCCATTAGGCAACACGCAAAGCAGCGAATGGGCAATCTGGCCAGCAGTGCCGGTTATGGCGACATGCTTTGCAGAACCTGTGGACTTCCTCTCCAGCAATTGAGTCTTGCGATCGCCTATCCTCGGCTTTACCGCCGTTGCGATGATCGCCGGATCGGTGTGAGCCGCATCAGCGCAATTGCTCCGCTTTCCGAGCAACTCAAACGCCGTCGCAAGACCAAGGAGTCAGCGTAGCAATCCCTGGGCTTGGGACTCGCCGCTCGACACCCGCGCGGACGCGCCTTCGGGCTGTCGCCGGGCGTGTCTCGACGTTCGCGCGTTGGTCGAGGGCCTTCGCGACTGACCGGCCGAAGCCGGTCGCGCCGACTGGAGTGCGGCTGGCGGTGATCAACTTGTCTTCGCGCCAGGACGCCCCGGCGCTGCCGATCCGGTTGCTCCAGGCCGAGCGCTTCCGGCCCAGGAACCGCGCCGCCGTGGGGGCGTTGGCTTACAGCGTGAGGTCAATGTCCTTTCTTCTCACGTGCCCCGGCCTTGCTTCAGACGACATCAACCGAAGGGCCGGGGTTCTGTCTGCCTGTTTTCCGAGCTGCCTGCCGACTTGCCCAGTTGTTGTTCAGCGGTGCCAAGAAGCTGTGCCAGCCGGACGGCTGCGATCCTGCTTAATCGAACCCATTCCGACGTGACGAGCTTCCCGCTATGCGAGATCGAGGTGGGTTCGACGCCACGCTTCTTGCCCTCGCGCCGCCCTTCGCGGAGGGCGCGCCGGCGGAGCCATTGTTCGACAGCATCCGCCCACGTGCGACGACTTGAATGCGGTTGCCTACTGGAGGGTGAAGCTGGGCGTACGGCTCGACCAAAGCGAACGGGCGCCATCCGGTACATCAGCAATGACCTGAGCGCTGAGCAAGGCTCTATGTGAGATCGCCGGCACGCCAGGCGCGGTCACCGCAAGCTCCATGTCGCCGCTATCCTCGGGTCCGGGAAAGGCGTTGACGAAACCGTTGGCCGCAGCGGCCCGGAGCCGCCTGGCGAAGGCGCGACGGCCTGCGGGTCACAGTCATTCGTCTTTAGGCGGACTAAAATAGGCCCGCAGGCTTGCGAAGGGCAGTCGCTCTGCCTGCAGAGCCGGCGCACTGACCGCTTCGCCCAGCACGGGCGTGGTGTAGAGCGGGGTGCTCAGCTAGAGTGTGACGGCAGCCTGATTGACCTCACTTTTGGCGAGCTTCGTCAGCTCAACATCGACCTCTTTTTCCTCTTTGAGGCTCTCATGCAGAAGCCGCTCGTCATCGCGCAGGCCCAGCTGACCGGCCAAGCTGGCAACCACGCCATACGCAGCGATCTCGTAATGCTCGACTTTTTGCCCTGAAGCAATCAACGCCGCGTCGCGAAGGTCATCACCCTTCACCATCGCAATCATCTTTTCGGTTTCATTTATCAGCGCCTGCATGGCTTGGTCCGTGTGGGCCTGCGATTTAGCGCCATGCCGTTTGAGTATCGTTTCCAGCCTTTGTTTCTGAGCTCGCGTTTGCTCCCGATGACGCTGCAGTGCATTCTTGAGGGAGGAACGTGACGCTGCCTTCGCCATCCGCTCCAAGGCATCTACGAGCTGCCCTTCGAAGCTCGTAAGTTCCTGCAGCTCAGTGATGTAGAGGTCTTTGAAGCTAGCGATGTGCATGTTCGGTCCTTTCATTTGCCTTCCCGATCGCGATGCTAACGCTGGGGCTTTATCCCGAGTTTCATTTGAGCGGTTCCGTCCTCGGCGCGGCTCAGCTCTATCGGTATGTCGCGGCTGCCGGCTCGTGAGACTTTCCACCATAGTGGAAAGGATGTGACGGACCTTCTCTTACTCGGGCTGGCAAGCCAATGCCGGCCGCAGCGGCGCCATTCTGGAAACTCGCCCCGGCGATGCCGGGTCATCTGACATGTTGTGACCGATCACAAAATGGGAAAGCGCGAAACAGCCGCCCGCAGGCGCCGAGTTCGCGGATCTCGCCTCCCTGGCCCCCTGCTTCCGCTCGCCGCCACGCCGCATAGTCGTGGGCAACGCGGCCCACCGTATCTCGTCGGCAATCTCGTATGCTTCGCGGACACCGAAATGGTGATGAAAAATTCATCCGGATTGAGGGTTTGCATTGACAAAACAATCGCGAAGGGCAGGGGCTCGCGGACTGACCTCGCTCAATTACTCGGCATCACTGGCCTGGCGCTCGCCCGGCCAATGCCGGAGCGCCTCGGCAGCCGTGGTGCCGAGGCCCTCCGTTTCATTCCTCGCACCTGTGCGTCCGATCGAGCCTGGCGGCCTTGTAGCCCTTGGACTTGGCCTTGGCGATGCCCTCAAGCGGCGGCCGCCGGCCAGGCTCGTCTTGAATCCAGCGAAGACGCCAAGCATGAAAGAAGCACTTGCCAGCGGCCGTGGCCGTGTCGATCGGCTGTTCTGTCGCCTTGAGCGAGCTGCCACAGACTTTCACCTGGCACCGCTGTCCGAGAAGGTCGCCGCGGCGCGGGCGAGCCGATCGATGCGAGTCGCCACCAGGATAGCTGCGGGGTGGGGGAATCGAGCACCGTCAACAGCTCCTCCCGGCCTTCCGTAATCACACGCGCCGGTTCTCGGCGCGATGACTTCGCCCGCCGGCAGCGCGCAAGCAGGTCGCTTGAATGGAAAGGTTAAGATCGGTCGTGCCGATCCTCGCAATAACCGAGAACGGTCACATCCTCAGACGACCGCATGGTGTAAGTTTAGACCATGATTAAGTGGCGGCTTTAGAATTCCAAAACGAATACAACCACATTTTGCACCTCACCCATGCCGGCGTGAGACGCAACCCATTGGCCAAATGAAACGAGTGCACGCGCGAACAGGTGAAAGCGAGCAAGGAACCGATCGCAAATGTGTGAAAGCGGGCGAAGACTTGGTCGCGAACGTGTGAAACGAGGATCAGGAACAAGAACTCGTCGGATCGACTTTACAGGTGCAGCAGCTGACGTGGGCAAAGCCTCGGCGCGTCCTTTCTTTGACGGGGGTATCATGTTGAATTCATTGTATCGAGCTGAACGTTGCCGCGATCTGGCGGAAGGATGCCGCGCCATCACTGCGCTTTGCTCTCCCTCAACGGCAATGCGAACCCACTATTCGTGCATGGCAGAGCACTACGCTTGGTCGAGGAGCTGCGTGCACTTGCCGGCGTTGATTGCGTTGACGGTTGCGGCCTAACGGATGACGGTCGGCGCCTCGCCGTGTACCATAGGCCGAAAGGACCCCAGGGCCGTCGCACCCCACCCCTCAGCGCGACGCCCTGGGGCTCTTAAAATGAAGCGCAATCCCACGTGAGCACGGCGTTTCCAACTGAAGCGATCGCCAACGAGCGACCTCGATCATCTCACCGGCTAGCCTTGACGCTCTCACATTTCTCTACTGCAACCTCGGAGCAGCGGTGAGGCGGCAGCAGGAAAAGGGAGCAGCCATGCCAATGCGAACATCGGCTGTGCCTGGAGCGTTCGCACCTGAGGCATTGCCTGGGAAGTGCCTCACGACGCTGGCCCGCCCGAGGCGTGCGCGAGATCATCGCCGGACGAATTAGTGCAGGGGAAAGATTTGGTGAGCGCGACAGTTTGATTACGGGTAGCCGCGCTTGCCGCACACCAAATCAGTTGAAGGGATTCGCCCGCAACAACTGTCCAGTTTACTTCGAGTGTGCGCAATTTCCAAAGAATATCTCCTGCGGCACGGGGTTGGGAAATCACATAAAGTCCGAATAGTCAGAACTGACTCTCATCGTCGTTCGGGCTCATTCGAGCCTCCATTGCGTCCCATGCGGCGCGTAGATCGCGGATCATGCACCGCACCTCTGGCTCAACAAGCTGCCGGAGGCTGATTTGGCTGACAGGACCTATGACATCCAAATATTCAAGATCTACGATGTCATTGCGCAGCATCTGGAGCCTGAAAGCGAGGTACTCACAGGCCTCTTTGAGCTCAGCGTTGCCGGGCGCGACTTCTGCGCCGTCTTTGACGGGTCTGTGCTGAAGACTTCTGACATATTCGTGGAAATCGTCGATTGTAGCGAATTTCATTCCGCTGCCTCACTGAACAAGGCTGCCGCCCCGAACAGCTGCCATTTCTCGACCAACGCCCCTTTGTGCACCGACGCCAACTAAGCCGCTCCGCGTCGTAATACCCGAATGCCGCGACAAACCGTGCCGCTATTGGCACGCTCACCGTTCCGCGTCCTATAGGGTGATCCTTGAGACTTAACGAAGATCAAACGCTTCGACATCAACTGGACGGCGGTACCATCCGGTTTCGGTCACGCAGTGCCGCCGCCATGCGCGGCAGGCCCGCCAGTCCACAGCCGGCAACCTTGTAGCCAGCAAAGAGCGTGCGCATGGGTTGACCCCATGGTCGAGGGTTCAAGGCGCACGATCGACATCGAACGGGCCCAGGCATCGATGATCCACCTCGGCGTCAAATGGTTTTGTGACGCGCGATCCTGCGTTGGTGACTGCCAAGCGTCGATCGGAGCAGCGCTCAAACGAGTGGCACGGCGAGGCAGCCCTCGCGGCTCGGCCGAGCAGATTCGCTGGCTCGCCGAGCGCGGCGAGATAGCCATCAATACTGGCCTGCGGGGACCCGCTCCGCCGCTTCCCGCTTACGTCACCAACACCCGCTGCCCGTCGAAGCCCGCGGACTTGGCCTTCGTGCAGATGCCGCTGGTATTGGCGCGATGGGCATTTATGGCAACGCGGCCGAGCGCGCCTTCCGGGCGCAGACGCGCGATCGATGCATGCGGCTAAAACATGAGCGATATCAATGGCTGGCAGTAAATACTGCATCTCGCCTATGGGGTGTTGCCAAAAATCCCTGCCGGCAGAACAAGGGGACTCGGGGCTGCACGGCATACGCCGCAACCGCGCACCATCAATCCGGGTTTCCCGGACCCTTTGCCCCCTACGCAGGATTATCGGATTACCGGAGCCCAGCGTTGATCCGGTCGAGCACCGCCGAACCCGGACACAAGTCCCTTTCTGAGAGAGCATTGAGGGGCGTCTCGGTGGTGTTGAGGTGCTTGTGCAGATCTTGGGGTTCCGGGTCGATGTAAAGGATGCCGGTCACCACCTGCCCCTTGGCGGTGTGCTGCTGGAGAAACGTCATCGCCGCCAACCGGTCATGCACGTCGTAGTCGGCGTCCACTTTGCGGAGCAACAGCGTCGTCCCATCATGCTGCTCGACTGCCTGTACCGTGCCGGGGGCGTAGTCCACCTCGATTCGATCGCGGCTGGTGATGAAATCAAGCCTGTTCACCGCCTCGTTGTGCTCGCGCACGTAATCATAGCTCTTGGTCGATCCAGCGTGATTGTTGAAGGCGACACAGGGGCTGATGACGTCGATGAAGGCTGCGCCCTGATGCTCGATGGCTGCCTTGATGATCGGCACGAGCTGGTTCTTGTCGCCCGAAAACGAGCGCGCCACGAAGGACGCGCCGAGCTGAAGCGCCATCGCCACCATATCGATCGCGCTGTCGGTGTTGGTAACGCCTTTCTTCGATTGGGAGCCGCGGTCCGCGGTCGCCGAAAACTGGCCCTTGGTGAGGCCGTAGACGCCGTTGTTCTCCACGATATAGACCATGTTGACGCCGCGGCGGATCGCATGAACGAACTGGCCGACCCCGATCGACGCCGAGTCGCCGTCGCCGGAAACGCCGAGATAGATGAGATCGCGATTGGCGAGGTTCGCGCCGGTAAGCACCGACGGCATGCGGCCATGCACCGAATTGAAGCCGTGTGAATTGCCGAGGAAATAATCCGGCGTTTTCGATGAGCAGCCGATTCCCGAAATCTTCGCCACCCGATGCGGCTCGATCGACAATTCGAAACAGGCTTCAATGATGGCGGCTGTGATCGAATCATGGCCGCAGCCCGCGCAGAGCGTCGAGATTTTGCCCTCGTAGTCGCGGTGCGTATAGCCGAGCCGGTTCTTGGTCAGCCCGGGATGGTGGAATTTCGGCTTCGCCAGATACGTCATGGTCGCATTCTTTTCCAAGAAGTTGATATTATGACTGTTTTCCTCTCCAGCCGGCGGCGCTAGCGGCCGCCTGGCAGCTTGCCGGCGCACCGATAGCACATCGTGACGCGACGCTCCAGGCGTGCAACGTTCGTCCCCATCCGCCGGGTGAACTTACCCCAATGACGCTGCCTGTTGGTGGCCGACGATCTGTCTCGGGCATCAGCATTAAACTTGGAACCCGAGACGACCTTGCGCAAGGTGCGGCCTTACCTGGACGAGGTGCGGGGCGGCCGCTCCACGACGACGGCCCGGATGATCATCGGATTTCCATCGCGCGATATCGCAAGCTCGACGGTCTCGCCGATCCGCAAAAGCGCGATCCTGGTGCGCAGAAACGCCGCGTTTATCACCTCCCGTCCGCCGACCTTGGCGACGACGTCGCCCGGCTTCAGTCGAGCGCGCTCTCCCGCCGATCCGGGTTCGACTTTGGTGATTACGGCGCCCGGTTGCGGACTGGTCAGATTCACATCGTGCAGCACCGCCGGTGTTGGATCTTCGACCGTGATGCCAAGCGTGCCGCGGTGGATATCGCCGTATTTAAGAATCTGATCCGCGATTATGCGCGACATGTTCACCGGAATGGCAAATCCTACCCCCGGATTGGTGCTGGTCGAGCCGATGAAAGCGGTATTGATGCCGACGAGATCGCCTCTAACGTCAACGAGCGCCCCGCCGGAGTTTCCGGGATAAACCGCCGCATCGGTCTGGATGAAATTTTCGTGCTGCTCGATCCCTACGTTGGTTCGGTGCAGTCCGCCGACAATCCCTGAAGTCACCGATTGCGCGAGTGCCGCGGGATAGCCGATGGCGAGCACGATGTCGCCGACCTCAAGCTTGCTGGAATCTCCAATCGGAATGGACGGCAGATTGTCGCCCGGCACCCTGATCAGGGCCAAATCAAAGTCGGGGTCAGAGCCGACACGCTTTGCCCGCAAAACGCGGCCATCAGTCAGGGTTACGGTTATTTCGTCGGCGCGGTCGATGACGTGATGGTTGGTAATGATCAAGCCGTGGCTCGGGTCAAATACCACGCCGGATCCGACCTCACGGATTTCGCGCGTCTCGCGCTTTCTGGAATTGGTCGTCGCGATAGCCCGCGCCCTGATTTCAACTTTGACTACGGCCGGGGTGATCTTCTTCAGAATCGGAGCGAACGACGGCAGCGTATCCGGCGGGACAGCGACAGCGGTCTCATCCTCGGCAGGGACGGCTCGGGCGATTGCGACGAAGCTCAGCGCGATCGCCACGAATATTCGATGCATGGTCGCCAACATTCCTGCCGTCTCGTAGGACATCCGCTGCACCCGCGGCTGACGTGATGCAGCGCGAGAAGCCCAATATAGCAAAAATCACGCCACGACATAGTTACCGGGTTGCCGCTGGTGCTGCGAGCTTCGCGAGGAACGCGGCGCCCGGCAGGCGCCGCGGATCTCTTCGAGCGGTTCAAGCTAGTTCATCGCGAGGGCCTGGGCGATGTCCGCCTGCCTGGCGGTCGTCCCGTGGCCCCCGGCGATCAGTGCGCCGGTGATGTTATGCTTTCTCAAGGCCTCGCCCACCGCTAAGGTCTGCGGGTTGCGGGTGATCGGGCCGCGCGGCGAAATCAGGTCCGTGACCCAGAGGATATTGTCCTTGACCACGTGGATGAGGAGAAAGCCGTCCACGTGCGGGTTCGGGATATTGTAGAGGTTGATCTCGGCTGCGTCGTCTTTGATCGAGAAGCTGTCCTTCACCTCTTGGACGGTCGCCGGCTTCATCGCCTTCTGCTCGGCATCGGGCTCCAGAGTGTGCGGCGCCTTGATGACCCGCTCGAAATAGGTTTTGTCAGGAGCAGGCACAATGACGGTCGCACCCTCGGCCGCAAAGGCCCGCATGCCGCCGGTGTGATCCATGTGGTGATGGGTGAGCACGAGATACTTGATCGGCTTGCCCGGATATTTGGCTTTGGCGGCGTCGATGACCCACTTCGACTGTCCCTCGTCGGTGGGCGCGTCGAACACGGCGAGGCCATCCTTCATGTTGACGATGAGATTGTTGGCGCCGCCGCCCTGAACCATCTGAACGTTGGGCGAAAGCTCGACAAGCTTGAAGCTGCCACCGGGCGGGAAATAGATCGCATCGCTGTCAGTGAAGCGGCCAAGGAAGAGGCGCCGAATCACCCACTGGTAGGGAACGTTGCCGGTCGCGGCGGGCTTGGCCGCCGCCTTGACGGCATCCGGGATCGCGAAGGTCGCGGCCGCAATCGCCGGATTCGGGGTGATCTCCTTGTAGGTAATGCGCTGGACTTCCATGTCGCCGAGCTTGTAGGAGCGCGTCGATGCGACCTTGATGCCGCCCACGGTGCGCCAGTCGCTCAAGATCATATCGTAATTCGAATCACCCCAGATGTTGTCCTCGTCGCGCGTGCGCACCGCCGCCGGCAGCTTGGTCGTGCGGTCGAACATGATGATGTATTTGGTCGGACCGTTCGTATAGGCGACCGCGGGCAGGGTCTGATCGCCGAGTTTCTGGTCCTCGATTGCCGATACGCGCTGTGGCGAGTCTAAGGCTGCCAGCAGCAGTAGCGGCGATCCCCGGCCACCTTCGCGCAGATTGGCCGCGAGGCGGATGCCCGACATCGGCTTGGCTTCGCCCTTGTCATCGATGGCGGCACCGTAAGTCGGATATCTGACTTCGCTATATTTCAGTTTCTCGACGGCGGGATATTGCATGTCGCGGTCCCAGTCGTAGCGGACGCTCACCCCGTCTTTGTTCGCGTAGTCGACGCTTACGGTCAGTGTCGAATCACCAAGGAAGCGGGACTCGCCGTTGACGCTGTTGGACTGGCCGGGTTCCCAATGCTTGGCGTCGCCCTTGAGGACGATGGTTTTGACGCCGCGCAGGGCATTTGCGCCGCCGAGAGCGTCGACAGCCTGCCTGACCAAGTCGCCTGGGCTCTGGGCCGATGCCGGCTGTCCCTGGCCTAACGCCACCAGCAACGCGGCCGAAATCATCAAGGCATAGTTCATACCGATCCTCCCTTCATGGTCACCAAGGATGGACAACAACTGGGCGAGTTCATCCACGACGCTGGTTGCGCGATTGGCCCCCAACCCCGGGGTTTTCTGGGAGCGCGGGCGTCCCGCCCGCACCCAAGAGAGAAAGAGCGGGGGAGACGCCGGCGCTCCAGGGGCTAACGGCCGCGCGTGCTCCGCTAGAGCAAGATTACTACGATAAAATGACGGGCGATATGCTCGCCTATTTCATCCGCGCCTTCGCCGGGTCCTTCACATTGTCGAATTTTTCGATCTCGACGTTGCGCAGCTGACCGTTCACTTTTTCAACGCGACGAATGTATATGGTCTGAACCACGTCGCGCGTCTGCGGATCGATTGATAGGGGTCCTCGCGGGCTTTCCCATGCCATCCCTTTGGCGGCAGCGATCAGGCCCTCGCCGTCAGCTTTGCCGCCGTTCTTCTTGAGCGCTTCGTAGATGAGGTGCATGCCGTCGTAGCCGC
>JASHRR010000379.1 GCA_030037185.1 Xanthobacteraceae bacterium
GGCGACGCCTTCGCGGCTTCGATCAATTCGATGTTGCAGCCAGCGAATTCGGGCAAGGACGAGATGGTAATCGGCAGCCCGAAATTTACCGCTACGCTGGGTCCGTTCTACAAAACAGAACTGTTTTCCGGCGCCGGCATGGGCTATCACAGCAATGACGCGCGCTCCTCGGTGATAACCGAAGTTCCGGGCGCGCCGGGGCAGCCGGAGGGTGGGTCGCCATTGCTGGTCCGCTCACGCGGCGGCGAGGTCGGCATTCGTACCAAGATAGTGCCGGACCTGGAGAGTTCGGTCAGCGCTTTCTACATCCACCAAGATTCAGAGCTGTTCTTCGATGGCGACACCGGCACCACCACGGCGGGGCTACCCAGCCAGCGCACTGGCCTCGAATTCACCAACGACTACCGTCCGACCTCATGGTTTCACATCGACGCCAATCTCGCGCTGTCGCGCGCCCGGTTTCTCGGCTTCGATTATGCGCAGAACGCGCTCTATCAATCGCTTCTCTCGACGGCATCCGGCACCCCGACGGCCTCGACACCTGGTCTCGCGCAGGCGCTGATCGGCAACGCCCCGGGCAACTTCGTCTACAACGCGCCCTGGATGGTGGCATCCGCAGGCATCACGCTGGGCGAAAAGACCGGCTGGTTCAGTTCGCTGCGTTGGCGCTACTTCAGCTCACGACCGCTCACCGAGGACGGCACGTTCCAGTCGCCACCGTTCAACGTCATCAATGGCACCGTCGGCTACCGATTCGAGAACGGCTGGCGCATCCAACTCGACGCGCTCAACCTGCTGAACTCGACGGCCGACCAGGCGACCTACGCCTACGGCGCGCTGCTCACCAGCGATTACCTGTTCAACCTTTGTTTTCAAACTCCAAAGCCGCCGGCTACGGCTGCCGTCTGCCAGAACGGCGTGATGGACTATGTGTATCATCCGCTCGAGCCGCTGCCTGCTATGGCGAGTGAACTTTCGCATGCTATTCGGGAGTACCCGCCGTCGGCGAATTACAATTGGACCGGGTTCTATCTCGGCGCACATGTCGACGGCGGCCGGTCCAGGACCAGCAGCAGCGCCATCAACACTTCGACCGGCACCTCGGTCGATCCCGGCGATGTCAATCCAACGGACTGGCATGGCGGCATGCAGTTCGGCTACGACTACATGACGCCGACCCGCGTGGTGCTCGGCATAGAGGGAGACGTATCCTCCGGCGGCAGAAAGACGACCGCGCGGACGCCTCCATAGAAAGCAACGTCTTCGACAGCGAAACGGCGCGCCTGCGCCTGGGCTACGCTGTCGACAACGTCCTGCTCTATGGAAGCGGCGGGCTCGCCTGGTCGAGCAATCAATACCTCCGAACCCAGCTGACCGGCACGCTGAACCTCGCGACCGCCGGCACCGATGAGGCCGTCAACAAGTATCTCAGCGGGTGGACCGCGGGCAGCAGAATAGCCTACGCCTTCGCCCAGAATTGGAACGCCTTCGCCGAGTATCGCTACATCGATTATGGGTCAACCAACGTCACACTGCCGTTCTCGCAGATTTCGGAGACGTCGAAGACGAGCGTAAGCGAGATCAATTTCGGAGTGAACTACAAGTTCAACTGGGAGGCGCCGGCCAGTCGAGATTACACTTTGACGGCCAATATGAGTCGGCTGGCACCGACCCTGGTCCGTCAGACACGCCCCGCTTCTCGCACCTACAACTGGACCGGTGTCTATGCCGGCATCGATGGCGGCTATGGTTGGGGAACGTCGAGCGGCACCCTCTCGACCGCGGGGGGAGTTCCGCTGGCACCGTATGGGTACGGCGTTGCCGGCTCCTTTGCGGGCGCCTTCGTAGGCGGAAACTATCAGTTCGGCCAGTTCCTGATCGGCGCAGAAGTCGATCGGCAGTGGTCCAACCTAATCGGCAATAGTTAAGCAGGTTCGGCGCTGGGGACGGCTTCCGCGCTCCCGGGAGGTCCCCTTACGATTGATACCAGGGTCAAAGACTACGGCTCGGTCCGCGGCCGGCTCGGCATCGCGTTCGATCGCTTCCTGTTGTTCGGCACTGCCGGCTGGGCGTGGGGTACGCCGTCGACCGCCTACTCCGTGACCGGAGCTTCTGCCTCCTTCACCAACGGCGCCACCGCATACGGCTGGACCGCCGGCGCCGGCATCGACTACGCAATCACCAACAGCGTGTTCGGCCGCGTTGAATACCGCCACACCAGTCTTGCGGCGCCAAGCTTCGTCGACGTTGCCAGTAATTCCAGCGACACCGCGAACAAAGCACCGATCAACGACTTCCGTGTCGGCCTCGCCTACAAGTTCGACGGTATCCCGATCGTGGAGAAATTTTGATGATCGCCCAAATTTCCCCACGTGGCTTTCGTGTCGCCGTTCGGCCTTTGTGCCAGCAGCTATGTCGCCGAACTAAAAGCCGTCTCTCTTGATTGACGTGGCGTCGGCCGTTGACTTCGACTTGTGGCGCCTAGATCACGGGTCTTCGCCGGCACTGTAGGGTTTAGGACCCAATTTGTAAGTCCATCCCGTCGGCACAGCAGCTATCGAAGGTGCTACGGACCAAATGTGGCTTAGACATCGGATCGGCGTGCCGAAGCCCAGCCGTCAACGCGATTGCTGGCGGATCACAGCACAAAACCATCAGGGCTATGAGCCACCGGATTGCCATCTCTTGATCCGCAATACCAAGACCGCAGCGATGGACCTAACCGGTGCCGCTTCCGTCTCAATTTGCCGGCCCCCTGGCCGCCACGGTAGCGCGCTCTGCGGTGCCCGCCTCCGGTTTCCGTTCCTCCAGGAGCCCCGCACGGGCTTTGCGCTGGCCTTCGATCGCAAAGAGCGCGGCGTTCGTCTTGCCTCTCCGGGCTACGATATTCGTCGTTCGCTCCTGCCGCATTGCGGCCTGCAACCACGCCCTGGTCCTGGGCGTGGCGCCAGTCTTCCCCGTGCACTAGGCCGTTCGGACCACGAAACTGACCGCGTCGCCGGCGGCATAGATATCCGGATCGGAGGTGGCGCAACGGACGTCGACCGCGATTCCGTTTTTCGTCTCGAGCCCCGCCGCCACGGCAAGCCAATCGTCCGGTAGCGCGCCGGCGCCGACCACGTGGCCTATACCGAAATACCCGGGCTCCGCTTTTGGAGTCTGCGGAGTTTACTTGTCCGTCATCCGGTGTTGGATTACAAGTTGGGGAGCCTCGGATGACTCCGAACTAAGACGAATTTGCCGACTGGCGCAGGACATGATGCTTTCGCGGCGCAAGCTCCTACGTATGGCCGCCGTTTCGGTTCCCCTTTTTCCGCACGTCGCCCTCGCGGAGGATTATCCGGTCCGGCCTGTGCGCGTAGTGCTTGGGCTTTCCCCAGGTGGATCCGTGGACATCGTGACGCGCATCGTCGCCCAAGCGCTATCGGAATTTTTAGGCCAGCAATTCATTGTTGAAAACAAACCGGGCGCTGCCGGGGACGTCGCCACCGAGGTGGTCGTGCGCGCGACGCCAGATGGCTACACGCTTCTTGTCGTGCTCGCTGCTAACGCCATCAATGCGACACTGCACCAAAGGCTCAGGTTCAGCCCAGTCCGCGATCTAGCGATGGTTGCCGGCATGGTGCGCGTGCCTAATGTCATGGAGATAAACCCCGCAGTGCCGGCGAATACCGTTCCCGAGTTCATCGCCTATGCCAAGGCGAATCCAGGTAAGCTCAGTTATGCCTCAGGCGGCACAGGCAGCTCGCTTCATGTGATCAGCGAACTGTTTAAGATGATGGCGGGAATCGACATGGTCCACGTGCCGTATCGCGGCGGCGCACCTGCACTGATCGATTTGCTTGGCGGTCGGGTGCAGGTCATGTTTGACACGATACCCCAGGCGATCGACTACATTCGAGATGGCAAGCTTCGCGCGCTGGCCGTTACCACGGCGACACGCTCGGCGATACTGCCGAACGTGCCTGCGCTGAGCGATTTTGTTCCTGGTTTCCAGGCCGGAAGCTGGTGGGGGTTAGCCGCGCCGAAGGATACGCCCCACGAAATTATCCGCGTCCTCAGTTACGCAATAAACGCAGTTCTCTCAGACCCTAGAATCAAGGCTCGGCTCGCCGAGTTGGGAACCACACCGTTACTCTACGGTCCCGCCCCATTCGCGAGCTTTGTGGAGATGGAAACTGACAAGTGGGCGAGGGTGTTAAAGTTTTCGGGAACCAAGGAGGAGTGAACTCGACGCCCCAGAGAGCCACAAAAAAAGGCGCCCCGGCATGAAGCTCGGAAGCGGCCGCCTCCTCGATCGCGCTGTCCACTTGGTTGAGTCGCCAGTCCAGGTCGGCAACGTTGTGCGAGGCAAGATCGATCCGTGCGGCAAGCGTCGCCTCTAGCGTCTCGACGACCGCGGTAGCCTCACCCCGTTGCCCGACGTGCGCGGCGACAAGCTAGGCGTAAACCCAGCCGCATTGATGACTGCGAGCCCGGCAACGAGCGCCATGAGCACGAGATGCCAAATCCAAGCCGTCGCCCGCCGTGCCGCGGTCACGAGCGTGGCGCTCTCCATGCTGGGCGCCACGCCGATCACGGACAGCGGGGACAGCGTGACCATGCCACGCACGCTGAACCAAGCCACGGCACCAGCGAGTGCGATTGCAACTATTATAACGTGAGTCAAAGTGACTCAATTTACAAGCTCACCTATGTGAGAGAAAAACTCCGCCTTCCGAACAACTTGGAGGGCTATACATGCGACTGATCTTCTCTGTTCTCGCCATCCTCTGGGCCACATCGATCGACGCCGCCCCATCGAAGACCAGCGTTGCAGATCAAATCCGTCACCCGCAGGGGCAACAGATGGCGGGCGGCAATTGTACGACCACTTGTCAGTGGATCGGCCAGCAGCAAATCTGTAACATGCATTGCTTCTAAACTCGCCTTAGAAGCAACAACCCCTCCAAAGGCAGACCGCTTTGGGAGGGCCAATTTTTTCGGATGTGCGGAGCAGAGTTTCACGCGAAAATCGTCTCCCGCAGTACTTCCGCCTAACCTCAAGAGCAATATACCCGCGGCCTGGCCTGCACCGGCACAATCTGCTGTTTGGTTGGCGGGGCGGCGATCTCCTGCACCAGCTTATTGCGAGTCGCCTCCTTGAACTGTTCGCGCTCCTTGATCGCGATGACGAAGGATCCGGGCCCGCCGATGACGCAGTCTTCGTAGTAAAGATCGAGGTTCGGAACGGCGGGACCGCTGACGTAGCCCCGGCTCAGCATGATTGGCAGCCCGTTGATGGTGATGCCCGCCGCCAGCACGTCATCGCGCATGATGGTGACAGGCGGCCCCATATTATTGGAGCCGTCACCAGAAACTTCGATGACACGGCGCAGGCCGCTATAACCGCTCGAGTCGAACAGCGGCTTGGCAAATTGCAAAGCCCCGAAGATCGAGGTACGCGGCGCGCGCCGATAGGGGGCACGCTTGATCTCATTGGTAACCCGTAGGGTCAAAAAAACTAAAACGACTGATAGCACGGTCAGTTGTCCACGGCCGGCGCGCGGAATGGGAGCAGCAAGTGCGGCTGAGCATTTTGCTTGACCGATGGATGCCTGAGGACCGCGACCGATCCGGTTGCGTCGTCAGCGACGCCTGGCGCGATGCGCAAGCGGCGCGGTGTCGCATCGATCGCCTGCATGATCTTTTGTTGAGGCACCTTCACGGCCATGAGCCGTATGTACGAAAATTAATAACTTGGGTGGAGAACGGGTAAAGTTGGTCAAAGAGAGGCTGTTGCACACGGACTCTTTCCAATTCAACAAGATTGC
>JASHRR010000380.1 GCA_030037185.1 Xanthobacteraceae bacterium
GCCAGCTCGCTCCCTGGCTGTAATTTCAACAGGCGCCAAGACAACTGGATCAGTATGGTACGCACTCGCGCATTCCCAGAACGGGAAAGCCCTTTCTCTCGGCGCCTCGATCCACTTTCATCGGGTGAACCGGTCAATCCCGCATAACGCGCCACCGCCTTGCGGTCCCGTAAATCACGAAACAGGATCTCATGCACCAGTTGTTCGGCCGTCTCGACGCCAATCCCAATGATCCTCGCAAGCAGAAAAACCATGGCATTCATTTTGTCAGCGGGATCTCGTTGGAGACGCTGCAGTCGTGTCTGCTCGATGGCCTTGATCTGCTCTTTGATGACGCGAAGACGCTCCATGTGACGGCGAAGTGCTGCGGCTGCGTTGGGTGGCAGAGGAATTCCCTCGGGGGTTCGGACGGCGTCCAGCTTCTCGCTCGCCTTCCGCAATACCGGGTTGAAGTTACGCACACCGAACTGGATCAGGATCGATTTCATCCGGTTGACTGTGCTGGTCCGTTCTTGCACCAATGATTCACGTTCACGATGCGGCCGTTTGGCATCCTCTTCTGCAACAGTTGGGACAATGGCCAAGCTGCAGTGGCCAGGCTCACCGCGCAACCAGCCGAGAAAACCACGTCGTAGCATCGCCGTATCGATCCGATCCGTCTTAGCCCGTCGGTGTTCGCGTGATATCGCCACGCTGGTCGCATGGATCACGTGAGCATCAATGCCGCGAGCCCGCAGCCAACGGGCCAACCAAAAACTATCCCGTCCGGTCTCATACGCGACGGAAATCCGCGTGATCTCCTTCCCCGCCTTGATGGCCTCGTCACGCCAACGATACAAAAGCCGCAGCAGCTCTTCCGGATCAGGCGCAATCTTCTTCAGCGGTTCGCGATCGACGCCGGGGATCATGCCGGCGACGAGCCAGCTCGTGAGAGACATTTCTATGACGACTACGAGAGTGCTATCCTGCACAAAGGCGGCGCGGCAGACTTTGCTGTTGTCGTGGGGTTTCTGCATATGAAGCTTCCGTCAATGACCCGTTGATCGAAGCGAAGATGCTTAGACTGTCTCGCCGCCAGCCCATAGTATCTTTTGACGACAGCAGCTTGCAGCAATTCCGGGAGCAGCCGGGGCTATCCGCCGGGTGTCGATCAACGAAAATCCGAATCGGGAAGCGCCAGAGCACACGAAGTGGATGCCATCGATGATCGAGTAATGAAAGCTTAAGTCGCCCCAAGTGGGAGCGCAAATATCACGTCGTATTCATTCCCACATGCAGGAGAAAGACGTTATTCAGGTAGATCCGACAGCATCTTGGGGAAATGTTTCGCGGCTTAGCAGCGCAGAAAGAAAGCCGGATCGGGCAAAAGCCATCTGCAAGGGACCACGTGCACATCTTGATCCCGCCGAAATACGCGGGTGTGCACGGGTGCGATCTAGGTAACCCATCCCGACCTGAAGGCAACCTGAAGGCGGGACTTTTGCCCCAGCCTCTAGGCGGTGGGTTACCAGGGTCAGCTTGGGATTATCCGTGCCTTTCGGGGCACACTGCTTATCCCACGCCTGTCTGCTATCCCGCCTTCGAGAGGTCCGAACCGAGTTGTCCACCGGCCGCCGGCCGCCCCCTCCCGGATGAAACGGTTTTCCCCCGTGGCTTGTGCCGGCAGGGAACTCCCATGGTTGTTAGTGTCACCGGCTGCCTGCTCATTGTCACCATCAGCGCGGCGGCCAGTGCCGACGGCCCCGGTCAAACTTCGATAGTCAGCCTCCGTGCGTTCTCGGTTGAGCCCGATTGACAGACAGGAATCGATCCCGCCGAGCCCGCTCGCCCTACTCGTCGCAACAGCCTCTAGAAATCGGGCTTGTTTGCTACCGGGATGTGATAATCGAACAAATGCTGATTGTTCTCGGCGCAGACGTCTTCGAGCATCGGCTCCTGCACGCGCCGATAGCGCCGCTTGCCCCACCAGGCTTGATAGAAAGTATCCGGATCGTCGACCTTGAAGACGACTTCGAGGCCCTTGCCCTCGTCGGTCATTTGCCAGCGCTCGATCACATGCAGCTTCTCGGTGTGCGGCGTGCGGTAGAGATCGACGACGGTCTTGGTGTTTTGCCCGACGGTGTCAATCACAAGCGTATCGCCTTCGTAGTGCCCGACTGACTCGCCGTACCAGGACGGCGTTGGATTTTCGGAATGGGGTACGTCCATGTAAACGCGCCGCACCTGATGATCGCCGGAGAAGATCAACCAAACGACCTTGGGCGTTTGAACAAAATAGAGCGGCGTCGGTCCGCCGTAGGCCATGAACCCTGGAACGCCGGCGTGGCTGCAGCTTTGGCGCGCCGTAAAGGCGATCTTGCCCGCGAGCACCTCATCGTTGTCCTTCTTCATGTGCTCCTTTACCCAGGGCTTCAGGTTCGGATTGCTCAGATCCGCAATCCGGTAGGTCGGCTGTCTGCCAGTCCCGTTGCCGACGAAAGGATGCGTGGCATCGTTGGTAACGGGCGGCACCTGGCCCGGAACCGGATCGAAGTCGGGGCCGCCTTGCCCAACGCGCACCCAGCCGAATTGGCTCGACGAGAAATTCGGCGGAGCCGCCTGTTGTTGCCCTGCCACCGGTGTGGTCGGGACAGCCCAGATGAGGCCGGCCAAGACCGCCAAGACGCTGCCCGCGAGCAGCTCTCCTCGGGACGTGAACGAGGACATTGTTGCTCCTCCTCTCCGCTATTTCTGCCCATCGAGGTTACGACATTTCCACTCGTTGCGTAAGACGCCGGCGATGGCCGCTCGGTACCGTCAAGGATGTGCAGCCGGATCAAACCCGGCGATGCCTCGGTTCTGGCGAGCGTTTCGCCTTATCGACGTAGAGCGCCTGGCGCGGCTTTGCTCCATTGTAACCCAAATCGCATCCGGCGCCGGGCGGTTTGGGACGCCGAGGTGGTCCGGCCGCCTTCGAGCGTTGAAGCAAGAAACCGCGCCTCCACGTACTTCAGGCGAGGACCTGCAGCAAGCCCGTCCCCAGGCTGAGGCAACTAAGGAAGCCGAGCGTGCGGGCATCGAGCACGCCAAGCAGATGGTGATCGCGCGCTACACGCCCGAACAGCTCAGCCAAATGCGCCGCGTCTCCATCTAAGTTTTCCACCGGGCCTAGCCCTCATTGCCGGCGAGCGGCCCCTCTTGTTTGCCGATCAGCAACAAACACCGGGCGACACGCCCGGCAAAAAGCCGGCGACTGCTAATCGAGACGATTAAATTGTAGGCGAGGTTCAGATCCGTGGTAATATCAGTTGCGCGCGGGGTTACTTCCGATCAATCGCAGTGACACCCGGCCCTTGGGGGAAGTAGTCCAAGGACCGGGGCCACGCACGGCCCTGTGTGGAAGGTTAATACCGCGCGCACGGCCAACGCTAACATTAGCCTGCCAGCGGGTAACATGAACCTTTGTCCATGTGAGGCGGAATTTCTTTAAATCCATCCTCCTCGCCAGCGCCCGCAAGCCAAAGGCTCCGCCCCCCAGTCCCCGTCCGCCGACCCCACTGCCTGGCTTGCTGCCGCGGCGCTGGGCGGCAGAGTCGGCACCAGGGGCTTGACCAAAGAGAACGCTGCGGCTGCGGCCGCCAAGAAGCCGCCGGCCGCACGGGCAGCGGGCGAGCAGCAGCTCGCATGGCGCGGCTGGGGCGGCGGCCGGCTTTGGGTGAACGCACCCAGAGTCCCGCAGGTTTCCCACTGGCGGCGAGCCACTCCTCTCGGTAATTGTCTTTTACATCTGTCGGGAGCTGACGCTGACGTTCCGCGCCCGCTTCGCTTATCGTTGCTCGTTACCGGCGGACCGGATCAGCTCACGCTGACCGCCGTTGGCGGAAGGGGATCTTATGACCAGGCCTACGATCATTATCGCCGCATTGGTTACGATGAATGCGGCTGCCCAGTCGCAGACAATTGGCGATCAGTGGATAGCGCTTTGCGCCAAGGGCGTTTCGGCGACACAACGTGCTTCCTGTGAGTCTTATGCTCGCGGCGTGGCAGACGCGGCGTTGGTCGCCCAAAGATTTAGCACCGACATGCCGCCGATCTGTATCCCACCCGGTGCGACGGGAAGCGATTTGGCCGCGCTCGCCCTGCCTTACTTGGAGGGGCAGCCTGCGGACGCACGGAAAGTTGTGGCCGCCGCTCTGCTGATGGACGCCTTCCGCGCAGCGTTTCCCTGCCCGCGAAAATAGGGCCGACGAGGCTGCCGCTGTTGAGAAGGCCGCGGCTGAACTTCAAGGTGCCGGCCGCGAGGCTGATTGAGGTGAGGCGACGACCCGCCGCAAGAGCAAAACTACCCGCGGTGATCTCAAGCGCAAATGGCCACGACGTGACGCTCCGGGCCGAAAAGTGCGGGCGTCATGAACATGAGGGAAGATCTTGCGCTGCCTTCTATCGCTTTGAACTGCCAATTCTTCTCTGCAATTCGGCGCTCGCAACCGGCGCACCATGAGGAGATATCAGGTTTGTGACTGTCCCCGGAAATTTCGGAAGGTTAGTGAGTAGCGAAGGTGCTCGACGCCGGGAATGCTATGCTCCCAGCTATTGCGGGAGGGCCCGCGGAGGAGGTATGCGGAACGCGGTGCCAGGCGGAGCGAAGCTCGCTCCCAGCCGCTGCCAGAGCTTCTGCGGAAACGAAATGTGCACACTGAAAGCAGAGAGATGCCGATGACGTCTATGGCACGATCCCTGTGCCAACCTATTGGGGCGCCCGGCTCGTATTCTGTCACCAGAAGGTGTTCGAGGGTGCGGTTGTCGAGGCCCGCGAACCGAGCGGCCTTCTCGCGGACTGGACGGAAAATCATATTGCCAGCCGAACGACACCACGCGACGCCTGGCCGCGAAGCCATGAAATTCGAATTCCTTGAAGAGCAGGCGCTCGATTTCGGCCACCATTACGCGTTCTTCCCCCACATCGAGAAGGTCCGGATGGTATCGAAAGCCCTCCGGCAATGCGGGCTTAGACTCGAACAGATTCAGCTGGTCAGTCATGGCGCTGGGTAAAACTGGACGTTGGACGCTAGCAAGGTCCGAAGTGACCAAGACTTCGCCCTGCACTATGCAACGCAGCATTGCGCGGTTCAAATAGGGCGACCGGGAAGCCAGTTCCAGTTGGCCTACCGCCGCAGTAGAACCTCTGCTGCTCCCTCGCGCAATCTTGCTGCCGCCCATTCTTGGCGGAGAAGAGGCGTGCCGGTCAAACATATTTGAACTCTCGTCGGCGCGGCCCACGTAATAGGAGCCGTCCGCAAGCCAGCACCTCGGCGGCATCGTCGAGATCATCGGCCCACATAGGTGCGGACGCATTGCGCGCCTTGTTTCGAGGAAATCCACTCAAGCGGGAACGCGAACCGCATGCCGCAGTTGATAGGTCGGCGCGTGGTAATAACACAGGGCCGCAGCAGAGCCGCAAACCTCCATTGGTCAGGAGAGGACGGTGTTGAAAAAGTCATCCGTTGTCGGCGTGGCAGCGCTACTCGCAACCGCCGCCTTCGCGCAACCGCCACAACCCCCATCCGGCGGTTCGCGACCTGCGGCTCCGGGAGCTGCGCCCTCGCCTCCGCCACAGTCGGGCGGGCAAATTGCCACTGGGCAAACGCCGCAACTGACTGTGGGCGGTCCACAGGGCGAAGTCCCGCCGTCCCTCTCCAAGGCCGCCCATTTCCGTGTCGAGCAAGGCGACAATGGGATCGATGTGAAGTGTGCGGACGAGGAACCGATGCGTGCCTGCGCCGATATCGCAATGCAGTTCCTGGACAGGCTCGGGATCACGCAAGCGGGGACGACAGGGGGGGCCCCTGCGCACCGATGACTTGCGAGCGCGGCGACTCCATCGATCCGACAGGCCTGCGAACCTCCAAGCCCGCCCGCGGCGGCGCTGATGAAATACGGTTGCCTGCCATCTGTTTCTTGAGCAATTCGTAATAGCCGACTTCTCGCCGGGCGTCATCGGGCACCGATGCGGCACCCGCACGAATTCCTTCCGCATTCCCGCGCCTGCCAATGCGGGGCTGCGGTGCGAACCGGCCAATCGCAAAAAAATTCGCCAAGCACCGATGAGTTTCAGCCCCCGGTCCGGTTTCACAGATGAGGCCGGCACCAATGACCAGCCGCGCCAGGGTTTGGACCAATAGGAGGATGCCATGAACATCGCGAATAAGACCGTCTTGATTATCGGCGCCAATCGCGGCATCGGCCGTGCTCTTGTCGATGAGGCGCTCAGCCGGGGGGCTGAGCG
>JASHRR010000381.1 GCA_030037185.1 Xanthobacteraceae bacterium
TATCGCAAACCAGTGTGAACGCATTTTTGCGGGAGCAGCTCGGATTTCTTGCCGCTCTCCAGGCACTTCACATCATGGCCGTGGCGATGGTTGGATCGTCTGTTTTGATGATCGATCTCCGTCTCCTCGGCTTGGCCGAGCGGTCGCAGACGGTAGTGCAAGTCGCCCACCGCTTCGTCCCCTGGCTTTGGGGCGGACTGGTCGTGCTGACTCTGACCGCGATCCCGCTCATCATCGCGGAGCCACAACGAGATCTCACAAATTGGACGTTCCAGCTAAAGATGGCGATGATTGCACTAGGCGTCGCCATAACGATTAGTTTCGTGCGCTCGTTGCACCACCCAAACCATACCTCCGCGGAGAGGCGCAACAACAGTTCTTCGAACGCGCTAACGCACACATTAGCGATCTTCACGCTTCTCCTGTTCGTTGCGATCGCAGTTGCCGGGCGTTGGATCGGTTACACTTGGCACGGGTAGCCGGCGCCATCATATGGGGGTAAAATTCAGGCTATAGGAGCAGAAAATGATCATAGAATTTCTGACCTGGCTCGAGCAGACGCAATTGGCGCAGTTCATGCGAGAATCGGACTGGGCGTTCCCGACCGTCGAGACTCTACACGTTCTGGCTTTGACGACCGTATTCGGAACCATTGCCATCATCGATTTACGCCTTTGCGGGGTTGCGTCCACCAATCGCCGCTTCACAGAAATGGCTAACGAACTCCTGCCTTGGACATGGGGGGCCTTTGCTCTCGCCGTCGTGTTTGGCAGTCTCCTGTTCACCAGCCATGCGCTCATCTATTTCAATAACACTGCGTTTCGGCTGAAATTCCTGTTCATGCTCTTTGCTGGCGTGAACATGGCGGTGTTCGAGTTCTATACCCGCCGCACTATCGACAGCTGGGACCTTGGAACCCGGATACCTGCGGCAGCAAGATTGGCTGGGGTGTTGTCCCTAGCGTTCTGGATTGCCAGTGTCTACCTCGGCCGTCAGACCGGATGGACAATGGACGCGTTTTAATGAAACCGCGCTCAGAAAGCTCTCGACAAGTTCGGGGGCTTTCTCTTTGACATCGTTCGAATATCCTTGACATCCGACTGGGCCGCGAGCCGACATTCGATAGTCAGGATTGCCGCCTGAAGCAGAGCCCTTCCCCGCAACCAGTGCACAAAAATTGATAAGCTTGAGGACCTAACGCCAGGAGCAGGGGCCCCAACGGTTCATTTTTCCTACGGCCTTGCCCCGACCAGTTTGGATGGCAAGGGGGCCGCTGTCCGCGGTAGAGAATCACAGAGGATGGGATTTTTGTGTAAGCTACTCACACGGCGCGGGACCTGGTAGACTATAATTAACACGACGTCTCTTGTCGATCGTTGGCTCTCGAATGTGCGCTGGTCGATGATCTTCACATGTTGTCGGTTCCGCACTTGAAGACGCCGCCCGTCGTGAAGGTTCGGAACGCCCTGCTTATGACTGGGAGCGAGGCGCCGACATAGTCGGCAATGTCGGACCGCGACATCGGAAGCTATATCTCGTTCACGGGCTCGCCCTTGGCGAGTTCGAGCTGCGCCAGCATCTGACGCTATACTTCTCGGTGGCATTCGAGTTGGTTTGCCGGCGCGGACTGACTCGCGAAGCTTTCGCCACGCAATTCGGTCTGCCAATCAGCACCGTTCGGACTGGCACAACGCCGGCGCCGGCTTGACGGCGCGGCACGCGATCTCCTTGCCGTCATCGAAAGAGAACCCGAGGCCCTCACTCGCTTATTTGCAGGCGCACGCCTCGCATAGCCGCTGCCGGGCCCGGCGGCGGTCGCTGGTACGGTCATCTCGAGCACCCGAAGAGCCGCGGACGCACCCCCGAACCGCGGCTCGGGGCCGACGCGGGCTTGTCTCGAAACATCACGCCCCAGAGCCTACAACTCGCCCCTCAGATCCTTCTTTCGATCGTTGTTGAATAGCCACCAAAATATGAGTAGGAAACCGAGGACTGCCAACGCAAGGCGCCCATAATCACCGACGATTTCTTCGAATGGAAGTGGTGCAACCATTCCCAATCCAAGGATTAAAACTATAGTTTCCACTATCGTTTCGGCTATCGTTTGAACTTTCTTTTCTACTTTCTTCTCTACTTTCGTTTCTACTTTCGCTTCCATGTTGCTATCTCCTGCCAAAAAACCCTTGCCGCCCCACCTATTTGCCGTTCTCGCCGACCCCCTTGCTGTTTTAGGTGCCACCATCCGCACGCAAGCCATTCGACACCTACAAAGACATCGCTGGCCGTCACGAGTGCCGTCCGGAGCCCAACCATGCACGCGAAATGCTGTGTTGGGCATTGATAGAGAAATGGCGGCATTGAATATCTTTGCCGGCCTCAAGCCCACCCGCCTTGCGCAATGTCAAAAACCGCCCCGCCAACGCGCTCAGCTGTGGCCGCGGCTGAACTGCGAACAGGCAGGCCCGGCGCGAACCTGACTTGCCCTGACGCTGGAGCCCTGGCTACCCCCGAGTTTAGGGAAAATGCCGCAAGAATAAATTTGCGATACGACTTATAATTTGCGGCACCGTCCTATTCCCGGCTCGGGAGAGAGGCTCATGCTGCAACGTCTGATCATTGCGCTCGTTCTCGCCGCTTCCTGTCTCACCGCTTCCTGTCTCGCCCAAACCAAAAACTCCATCGAGCAGCCCGCATGGAGCAGATCATACAGTCCTACGTGCCCGTTGCGGTTTCGCCAACTTGGAGTGGCAGGTTTCCAACACGCCCACCATTTCGTCTGCGATTCTGCTGTTGGGGGAAACGGGGAAGCTGAAGGTCGAAGACCCGGTGAAGAAGTACATGCCGGACGCACCGGCCGCGTGGGACAAGATCACGATCTTCAATCTCCTCACGCCCACATCGGGTATTCCTAACTTCACCGATTTTCCGGACTACCGCGATACGCAAGCGAGGACAGGAAAGCGGATCGAGGTCTATCCAACGCACCGACGCGCATTGAAAACCGAATTAGCTGCGCCCCCTGCGTTCTAGCTGATGATAGAGCGCCACGCTTACATTAGCGCGGCAACATATGGGGTTGTGCGGAACGTCAAACCGGGCTTGCGGTTAGGCAACGCGACGCCGAAGCCGCCATTCACGTCCAGCAGCGCGCCAAGCTATAATGGCACCAGAATTCCACCTACCCAGCTCGCCAGGGA
>JASHRR010000382.1 GCA_030037185.1 Xanthobacteraceae bacterium
TACGGCAACGTCGGATAGACCAGCGCATCACCCAATTCTTCTGCAATCCTTTGCGCCAGCGCGTGCGCTATGAAATTGTGTTTGCCGATCACCATGTGCGGGCCGTTCTGCTCGCTGCTGCCAACGTAGATGATCGCCGTTCGTTTTCCGGCAGCGATGGCGTCGCGCACCTCCGGCCAGGTGAGATCATCGATCCAAACACTCGACGTTTGGGCGTGCGCAGACAAAGCGACAAGCAGCATTCCGACGACCAAAACCACCCGTTTCATAACTGCCTCCCTGGCATGGTTATCAGTTTATACCGCGCTGTTTCTGCCGGGGATGACCGATGGTGCGGCGGTGCGTCGCCAAAGATTTCGTCCATCCGTCGAAAGGGTCCTGCAGCAATCTCCGGCCCCCGGTTGGTCAGTCCCGCGGCTCCATCTTCACAATCGAGGCACCGTGATTGCTTCCGGCCCAGAAAGTGGTTGGTGTCGTCGAGCTGTCGACAAACACGCGTCGGATGTTGGTCGAGCGTGGCAGCAGATACTCGGTAATCTGGCCCGTCCTCGGATCGAGCCTCGCCACCCGGTCGGTAAACATCCCGCCGGCCCAGACCTCGTCGTGATCATCAGGCACGACGTCGTAGGGAGCGCTCCACGGCGTTGTCAGCTGCCATTCGGTGATCTTCTCGCTCTTGGGATCGAATAGGCCGATTGCGTTGCCACCGTATTCGGCAAACCACAGTCGATCCTCGGCGTCGACGCGGCCGCGTCGCGGCCGTGAGTTGGCGGTCGGCGTCTTGTATGACGTGATCCCGCCCGTCTTAGCGTCAACCTTGGCGATCTGCTCGCCAGCGAAATCCAGAAGATAGAGGTTGTTGTGGTGGTCCGCTGGTATGCCATAAGGGAAGATCGTGCGGTTGGTCGCGGGATCTTTCGGGGTGCCAAGCGACTCAAGATTGCCGGACGCGAGATCGATCCGGATCAGCGCGTTCTGAGCGTTGTTCTTCGTCCATACCTTGCCGTCGACGTTCGAGTGAGTCGGCGTCACCATTCCCATCTGGGCGGAGTTGGACTGCCATTGTGGCGGGAGTGCGAACAGCTGGAAGCTCTCGCTCTTCTTGTCAAACTTGGCAACGCCGGCCTGATACATCAGGCCGATCCACAGGCTGTCTCCGTCAGCGCCGGATTCGAGATCGAGCGTGCCGGTCGGGAAGCCCTTCTTCAGCTCTGGAATCGGATACTCGGTGACCTTGCCCGTCCTCGGATCCAACTTGCCGAGGAATTGGTCGCCGAATTCGGCGAACCACACCATACCGGAATCGACGATCACATCGTGCGGCTCAATGGCAGCGCGGGGCAGATCGTACTCTGTGAAAATGACGCGCGTCGCCCGACCGCTCGGACGCGCAAAGAACTTCAGCGGATATTCCCAGCCGGTGCTATCGCTCAGATTGACACTGGCGAGGTAGCGCGCCGCGGCCTCCAGGTTGGCACCCCTCGTCAGGTTGCGCTCGATGTCACCGACCAGCCGTTGGGGATGCAGCGGCGTACTGCCAGGGTAGTAGCCAGCCATACGCTTGAAGACCTGCAAAAATTCGGCAGCGTCGTGAGATGAGCGCACGATGCGTTGCAACGTGTGACAACTGTTGCAGCCAAGCAGTATTCTTTTTTGACTGTCCGTGCCGGGCATACTGGCGAGCCATTCCGCATCGGTGAGCTGTGATGCGACATTCCTGGTGGCACGCAGTTTGATGTCGGCCGTCGCAGGCCGTGCCACTGACAAGTCGACGGTCTTCGGAGAATCGATTTCATAGCCGCCCGCGCGGATCGACAGGCTGTAGTGGCCGGGCTCCAATCTGGCGGCTGGAAAGCTGTACCTTCCCTCCCTGTCCGTAACCACCGAGAGGGTGAAGGTCGCGCCGTCTTTCTTGGCGCTGACCACAACACCTTCCATCAACCCCTCAGCGGCCGAGGAAACGTACCCGGTCAAGGCCGCCGCGCTTTGCGCCCGCGCCGGCGGAACCTCGATCCCGGCTGGAACGAGGCCTGCCGCCAGCAGGGCCGACAGATTAAGCACGTAATGTCCTATCCGCATCGCGCCATCCCTCCCTCGCTTGGCCGCCGAGTGACTTGCGGAATGGATTGCTGCCATCAACCTTGTCGCCAACATCCCGCTGTCGCCTTGTTGAGCAGGGTAGGCTCCACTCCACACCGTTTCAACCCACATCGCCAACATTCCTGGGCCGCGAGGGGCCGCTAGGGGCCGCGAGGCCGCGAGTTCTTGCCCCGCTGAGCTGGCGCGCACCAGCCTTGCGGCTGGGGACACAGGCGTACCGGCCCAGCCACGAGGCAGGCGATGGCCCAGCTCCTTACGATCGAGCGCTTCCGGGTGAGTGACAATGGCAAGCGGTCGAACTTGCGTTCACGGTCGAGGCCCGGGCGCCCGCTAAGCTGCGACCTTGGAACGCGTAACCGTCAGCGCGTCGTCAACCGTACGTGGGGCTCGTCGCATTCAAGCTGCGCGGAGGCGAACGACGTTTCTTGATAGTCATAGCAAAAATGCATAAAAAATAAGGGGGCCTGCATCGATCCCGGCTATGACGCGGGAAAGAACATCGGCAATGCTGTCGCCGATGCAGGCGATCAAGGGCGACAATTCCAACAGCGCAACCACAAGGGTCGCGCATTCCTCTCGCCTTAATTCGCCTCATGCTGCGACAGCTCCGCAATCCCGCCTGGGGTTTACGGATAGACTTGGTCTCTCGTCAGTCTTGCCTAGTGGAATGGTGCGGCCGCGTCTGCGCTGTTTTTGAGCCGCACGTACCAGCATGACAGTGATCAACGAGGATTCTTGCTGTGGCCTTCGCGTCAAGCCTCTAACATTGTCGAGCCTGGCAAGCGCGTCGCAGCTTCTAAAACCCGAACCCATATACTCGCCCATCGGCGCCGACGTACAGATGATCGTTGGTTGCAATCAACGTTTGGAAATGATGAAGCCCGGTCATTCCGGGAACCGAGCGGTTAAGAATCGGCTCGCCATTATCTCCCCGGAAGCCATGCAACCGATTATCACCTTCTGCCCCGGCCAGCCACACGATCGGATCGGCGTGTCCGTCGCTGGTTGTAACAATCGGAGAACCTCCACCACTGAGGCGGCCGCACCACGCCGTGTCGAAAGTCGGTCGCTCACCTGCGCGGATCTTCAAGACGGTGAGCTGATTCTCCGATCTCCCCGACGGGCAATGAGCCCCGGCACCTTGCAAGGCGACGTACAGATCTGCGCCAATCTCGTAGACCGCCGGTGCGGTGCGGATCGGCCGGGGAGAAACAACTTCGGCTGCGAGACTGCCGCCAACGCCACCAAGATTGTTTTGATCAAGCAGATAGCCGCGCCCATCCTTGCCGAACGCCAGCATCAGGGCCTGTCGATTTGTGGAAGCCTCGACGTTTAAAGGTATCGGATTAGTTCCGCCGAGGTCGGCATCCCGCTGATCAAGCGCAAGCCAGTTCTGCGGTGCAAAGAAGTCGCGCTTCTCACTCGATCGATGCAGGTCGGGAGCAAGACGCAACACTGCCTCACCGTCCCTCCACGTCGAAACGCCGAAAGTGTTTCCCGTGGCTACGAACAGCGACTGGCCAGAGACAGTGATGCCACCCGGAGCCCAAATACCACCGCCGCGTCCACGCGTGGACCATGCCGCCACTCTCCGCGGGTCTTGCAGCGAAACTCCAACCACCCAGCCGTGGTAATCGCCGCAATCACCGAAATGACCGCCAAAAGGCACGTACAACATGCCGCCGAGCACAGTCAGCGCACCACGCTGATTCTGGTCTCGAGAATTGAAGGACTGCTGCACGGTACGCAGAGCATCGCCCACATCGATCGGCCATCCTGGCAGAACTGAGCCATCCTTTAGCGACAATGCAAAAAGGCGATGCCGTGGACCCGATGTACTCGCGATGTCGGCATCGAGATAAATCGCGCCGCTGGCCTCGTCAATCACCGGGGTGCCGGTAATGCCGAGCGGACTGATGTTTCCGCATAGAAGGGCCGAGCGGGCGACCGGCTTGCCGAGCCACCGGGTCCAGACGGCATTCCCGGTTGTGGCGTCAAGAGCATGAACGTTGTTCTCCTCGGTGGCAACCAGCAGCATCCCTGAGTTCGATCCCGCTGCACGCCAGTGGAGCGGCTGTGCATAAACATTGCCGGCGACACGTGGGTGGAATTTTTCATCCATGTGCAATGTTTTCGCGCGCTCCCAGGTCAGCCCTGGCACCGTGAAATTGCCCCTACGATCGGGACCGCCATGGAAGGTCAAGACGTTGTCTTGCTTGGACTGGGCCAACACGGCACGACTCGATATGATCATCGCGGCCACAAGTAGCAGAGGCTTTGCCCAAGTCATCATTGTCCACTTCCAGGTTCAATGTTCCAGCCATGTTGAGATGACGACGACTTCATCATAGCGACAAAGTTCGCTGAACTGGCGAGCACCTGCAATAGTTCCCAATCACCGATTCGTGTTGCACTCGTAAGCCGCGCTGTCGCCCGCAGGGTTTCCCGCGCCTGCGCCAATCCTCCAGCCGCGTTTTGCTCGCTCTCCCTCCTCCTGCCGGTATCCGCTCAAGCGCAAGCCGGACGCAAAACCTGTTGAACAACCATCGCTATAGCGATCAGTGCGCACCGGCGATGAGTGCTCATGACCGGAGCCTCCGGAACACCAGGTGAGATCGCTCATCCCCTCGGGCGCGGTCTCGACGGCACCGCCTCGCGCGCCGCCGGGCGGTCACGCCGCGGGCGAGAGTGCCATCACTCGGCACCGCGCTCCCGCCTCTCAAAGAGGTCTTCCCAGGTCCGGTCAATCCGCATGGGCGTGCCCCATAGGAGGATCGAGGGTGGGCCGCGGTCGCCGGACCGAGAGATCTGTTTAGACTCTAATCGGGCCGGGCTTTCGTGCCCATCGGTTCGCCGTTCAGCGTCCCTCGTGCGCGGAGAATCTACAACCTGTCGAATGCGCGGGGCCTGCACGATTTTTGGACCTCTTGCAAACCAGCACTTCGTTCCCTCATGCCCTGCCAGCCGCAGCCGCCACATCGCATGTGACCCCGGGTGTGCATTCCAGACAGCACCAGCCGATGAAAGGCATTCCGCATAAGCGGTCGACGTCATCGCGATGAAAGCGGTGAGGATGAGGGGTCTCATGATTTCGGCTCGCTACGCTTTGACTTGCATGCCGACCGATCAAAACCTCATTGAACCGATCGGGAATAGCCTTGGTTGCGGTCTTTTCATTTCTAACGTTAATTGCGGTCCCGGCGCGTTCGTGCGCGGCAGCAGTGGGCGGAAAAGCAGCAGATTGCCCCGCAGGTGCGCTGGTTGCCTCAGAGTATGTGTCTTGCGTTCTGCACCTGAGCGCGCGCACGACGGGGTTCGTGCCGAGGCATGGCTTCGCAACTTCGCTGCGCGCCCACCACCCCCCCACGCCGCCTGCGCGATCAGGACGCAGCGAGGGCCACGACAGAGAGCCAACGCGGCGATTGCGCCGACCGCAGCCCCGCTGTCCGTTATGATCAACTCCGCGATACCCGATGCTTATGTCGGTCGCCGAACAGAAGGGCTGTCCGGTAAGTTCTTGTGCCCGGCGCTCGCTTCATACGTGCGCGTGACTCCTGGACCTCAGTCACACATTGCGGGTACGCAGACCATCGTATCGTCCCGCCAACACAGGGAGTAATTCGCCGACATAATACACCGGCGCCTCGGCCGCCTCGCGCTGGTTATTATAAGCACAGTTAGCAATATTTGCTCATGAGTTGTTTTGGCTATGAAATATTGGTTCACTCTCATGCCAATCGAATTCAATTCGTTGCTCACTCGGAGCCGGCTTCGAGTATCGAACGCGCTGTGAACCTTCGGAAAGTTGGGCCGCTGCGTACCCCGGTCGCCACCACGCTACTTGATCGGCAAATGCGACGATCGAGCGCAGCAAAAGGACAGACACGATCAACGACTTGAAATTGCTTTGAGTAGTCAGAGCGTGAAACTGACGCATCCGGACGGATTAAACGCAGTTAATACTGGAGACAGGTGATCGTAAGGTTGGAGGTCTATACCGAGCGCTATCAGTATCGTTGGTCATCCTCAAACCGTAGAGATCACCTCATGTCTCAAGGCATAATTTCAGTTCCAACAAAACTTCGACACTTCACCGCCCAGCGTGTCGGCTTGCTGGCGTCCGTCGCGGGTATCGGGATTGCGGCTATCGTCGCGGCGCCCGGCGGTCTTCCCGCCTGGACTTCGTCGGCCCAGGCTGCCGAGACGACGGCGCAGCCGCCCGGCTTCGCCGATTTGGTGGCGAAGGTGAAGCCCGGCGTCATATCGGTCCGCGTCACGACCGCGGCCTCTGCAAGGACAGCAACCTCGAACCGCGACCGCGATGACTTCTTCTCGCCGCAGCCGGGATCGCCGCTCGACAGGTTCTTACGTCAGTTCGGGTTCCCGGATATGCCGAACGATTTGCCGCGCGGGCTGCAAAACACCTCCGCTGAAGGCTCGGGCTTCTTCATCTCCGCCGACGGATATGCCGTAACCAACAACCACGTGGTCGCAAACGCCAAGACCGTGCAGGTGACAACCGATGACGGCCGGACACTGCCGGCAAAGGTCGTCGGGGCTGACGAGAGGACCGACCTCGCCCTCATCAAGGTCGATGGCCACGATCTTCCGTATGTCAAATTCGCCGATCATGAGCCTCGGATCGGCGACTGGGTAATCGCGGTGGGCAACCCGTTCGGCCTGGGCGGAACCGTGACCGCCGGCATCGTCTCGGCGCGCGGGCGCGATATCGGCGCAGGTGTCTATGATGACTTCATCCAGATTGATGCCCCGGTGAACAAGGGCAACTCAGGCGGGCCATCATTCGACCTCAACGGCAACGTCATCGGGGTCAACACCGCGATTTACTCGCCGTCCGGGGGCTCGGTGGGCATCGGCTTCGATATTCCTGCCGACACGGCCAAAATAGTCGTTGCTCAGCTCAAGGACCATGGAAAAGTGATACGCGGCTGGATGGGCGTTCGCATCAGACCGTGACGGCCGATATCGCTGACAGTCTCGGCATGAAGAGGGCTGAAGGCGCAATCGTCGACGAACCGCAAGCCGGCAGCCCCGCCGCCAAGGCCGGCATCATGGCGGGTGATGTCATCACGGCGGTCGACGGCATGCAGATCAAGGACTCGCGCGCCCTCGCCAGGAAGATCGCTTCCATGGCGCCCGGCACCTCGGTCCAGCTTGACATCGTGCACAATGGAAACGAGAAGACCGTATCCCTTACCCTCCGCCAGCTGCCTGACGACCGCCAGGCTCAGGCTGGTAACCCCGAGCACGGGAGGTCGGAAAGCGGAACTGCGGACCTGGGCCTCACGCTCGCGCCCGCAAACGAGAATGACGCCGATCCAGGGGTCGCGATAGTCGCAGTCGATCCCAATGGGCCGGCAGCCGAACATGGTGTCCGTACCGGCGACGTGATCCTCGATGTGGCCGGCATGGCAGTCTCCCGCCCTGCCGACGTCCGCAAAGAACTTGCCGATCTGCGCAAGGCGGGCAAGCACACGGTTCTGATGCGGATGAAGTCGGGCGATACAACGAGGTTCGTAGCGCTCCCCCTCGGTAACGCCTGACGATCTTCGCCAGCGGGCAGGCGATCAATACAGCGTTACGCGCCCGTCGAGCGTCTCCTTGATCAGCAGCCCGCGAAGTCGTCGAGATCCTCGGCGAGCGACAGGTTGGCGATGGTGAGCTGATATTTGATGGAGCGCCCCTGCTTCGCTTTTGCTCTGAGCGGTGATCTCTTCGAAGGCCGCCTTCGTGCGGTAACGGGCACAATCAGCAATAATGGCGCGGCGCAGCGTCAGCGCCGCGGCCGTGATGGTGGACCGGCCAGAACGTTGAGGACGACGTCGGCGGAGCTTGCGTTCGGCCCGCCGGCAGCCCGCGTTGAGAATGTCGCTGCCGATTGCCATCGTCGGCGCCGGCGAGCGTCGGTCGGGCGATTGTCCGCGTTAAGGAGTTTGGTGCACTTAGGAACCGTTTTTGCTTTCCAACCGCGCTATGGCTTCGGCAGCCATAGCAATGCCTTCTTTGCGGCCCAACGCAATACCCTCCGCGACGGCGATTGCGATGTTCTCGTGCGTTATTCCAGTCCGTTCAATGAATCGGACGTGCTTCCTGATGATCTCTCTGGCTTTGTCCAGGTCGCTCTGCATGGAGTCCAATATGCCGGCCAAACCAGACGAATCCAAGCGCTCTTCGAATTCCAAACTGACGCACCGCTTTTAGGCGAGCCGCGAAATCATAGTCACGCTTGCCGCGTGGCTGTTGGGGCCGATCGACGTCAGCGTCTCGCTCGCAAAGCGAGCAAAACATGGGGTTCGCTTCGAACGCACAACTGCTTTGGTGCTCTGCGACGCACAGGTGACTGCCCCGGGGTCCCACGTGGTGCCCCCGCTTCCATTCGCCTGCACGCCCGTGGTTCCCTCACGCGATCCGCGCACCGGTTTCGTCCTCTATCAGCTGGCGCCGACCTGACATGCGACGTGGATGTGCTACAGGCTCAATTGGGTCAGGGCGCGGAACAAACCGCTCCGACCGACAGCGGTCGCAGCATGTGAAGACCCCACCGCTCCGGAATCATGGAGCTGCGTCGCCCCTTCGCTGAGTCCGGTCGTGCCAGCGCAAGACACGGGCACCCCGCATGCCGTGGGCCGCCCCTCACATGTCACGACAATCACCACTCTTCGTATGTCACATAGCCGTAGTCGTAACGCGAGTATGCCGGCCTGCGTTCGACGATGACGCGGCGAGTGACACGCTCTCGGGGCGTTATTGCGGGCGCTACGCGCTCTGCGTAGGACGGGGCTGCCGCATAGGCCGGCGGGGTGACCGGGACCACGGCGAGGGGCGCAGCCGGTGCCGGATAAACCGGGGCGGCAGCCACGTATCCCTGTGGCGCCACGTAGGCCGGCGGCAGGGCCGGTGCGACATAGGCAGGCACCATATAGGCGCCCTCGTCAATGTAGATGACCTGCGCACCGGCACTCATTATCCCCGCAAGTGTCATCCCGGTGAATGCGGACAATCCAGATACGAACGCGATATGGGAACGGGTCATTGTTGGCTCTTCCGCAGTTATGCCCCGAGGACCAACAGTCGCATCGCGCAAGCGTTCCGATCACATATTGGGTATTGCTGAGGCCGTGCTGTCGGCTAATCGCGGTCTCGAAAGGGGCATCGACGGCCGACCAGCAATCAAGTCAGGAACACCGGTAGCGTTGCGGATTTTCCGGACGCGACCAGAGCGTCATCGCCAAGTCCGCTGGGGCTCATCGTCGGCTCGATCGAAACGGGTGCTTGGATGCTTTCCTGATCTCTGCCTCGATCAGGTAAAATCGATCCGGCTGCCCGACGTACTGCCACCAATAAGCTTCGTGCCTTATCCCAGGCCGTGCTCCGGTCCAGGCCGTGCTCGCTCGCGCCATCGTCATGACGCCGGGACCGCCCGGTGATTTCGCCCCGCTGATCTTCTGGTGCCCGCGAGCCGTGTGCACCGGACACAAGCGCAACAGGCACAGATTAGTCTTATCGAAGTGCCCGACCCGAAGTTCAAGCCGATCAGATGGCGGGCGACAATGACTGAGAGGATGTTAAAAGTCGCCGGCAGCAGCGCGTTGAGTCTGGATCTAATCTTGGCAGACCGCTTCAGCCGATCGGAAGGGATCGAATTGGATACCACTGGCGGAGCAGCGGCCTTTTTGCCTGCTGACCAATTTCCAGAGCTTCAAGACGACTCCCTCGCCAACCTGCTTTCAGAGGGTTGCGTAATTATCGCATGGCTGCGCGGCCGCTCAGCAATACTTGCGCCAACCCGATCCGGATATCCGGCATGCGGCATTGGGCAACGACGGAGCGATCACTTCGTTTCGCGTGGGCGCAAAGGATGCGCCCCGATCTTAACGACGCAGTCGACCCGGCGGACATAGCGCGGGTCGCGACCTATCCCGTCGACATAAAGACGATCCGCCTGAACCTCGAAGCCTGGTAAGGCGCGGCCGGGCAACTAGCCCCGCGACCCCAACGTGACGCCGAGTTTCGATGCCTGCTGATACGTAGCGCCCACGGTTCGCTTTAGCGTGCGTGCGATGGTTGTTGTTTTCTTCTTCTCCCGAGCGAGCGTTTTAAGGGTACGAATGTCCTCTTTTGTCCAGGGCCGAAGCTTCGCGACTTTCTTTGCCATTCTCACCTCCGAATCATTGGGCAGGCAACTATACAATCCCAAAGCGGTGAGAGGCAATATTATGCGATCGGCAACGCTTCTATGTCCTGTCATCAAAGTGCCCTACGGAAATCACCGTTACGCCGCCTTTTGAGGCGACAGCCCAAATGCCGATGGAATCATCACCGATCCCGCCGCCGAAGTCGGTCCGTCATCCGAACATCCCGACCAGGCACCAAACGATCGCACGTCAACTTCATAGAGTGAAGATCGGTACATCCGGCTGATTGACGCAGAAGGGGATGGTGCCGCTTGGATGGAGACAGCTTTTGGCCATTTCGTCGCGCGCCATCGTCGAGGCATCCCTTCCGATCTTCTCTGGGCCGCAGAACCGTTCACCTTGCCTCCGCTCATCCCTGCTTTCGCTCAGAGTTGGCCAAACGCATCTGCCAAACATTGGTTGGCTCGCCGGCACCGTGATTCGCCCAGATCAAGAATGCCTCGCCGGCACTTGCGCGGATCGGACTCACCTTCGCCCCATGGATAACACCGGCGCAATTGGCTCGCCAATCCTTCTACCGATCTGAGTCTCGTAGGCATACCGAAACGGAATTCAGTGCAGCGGTGGGCTCGCGGCAAATTCGACGGCATTGCTGCGGGCCGCCTCATTGCCGATGTTTCGGAGCGTCGTGAATTCCTGGGACCCGACAAACGCCGTTCTGCAGCTCGACGATCATCCTCCGGATTCCCCGCCTCCTCATCGCGATCATCACGCTTTTGAAGCCCCGGCAAGGCAGGGATTCGCTTTCGAAAGAGAATCAGAACGTTACCTCATCGCCAGGCGACTATGCGATTGTCCGCCTGGTGATGTGGTGCCCCGCTCCTTCCGGTCAGATGCCCTCCTGGTTCTGGCACTTAACCTGTCTGTTAGCCGTGTCGCCCCATGCCACCTCCCGCCTTTGGGCGCAGTGAGGCGCCGCAAAAAAGTAGCGATGTTCCCGCACCGCCAGGGCCTTCGCGGCTGCCACGAGAGTCTCACAAATCTGTTTTGCCGCGTGCAGGCAACTATAGTCAAGCTCATGTGTTTCACTACTAGCCATGTCGTGGCTGCTCGCGGAGGTTCACATGGATTGGACCCGAGAAGGATGCGCACGGTTCTCTAGCGACACGACTGGCTAAGAAATAGGCTGCAATCAGCTAGCACGCGTTGGGTTAGCGCCCAGATATCCTTGCGAATTTGATTTGTCGCGAAACCCCATCGCTGCTGAAATTGGCGGATGATTAAAGATAGCGTCAAAGAGAAGTGGGGAACGCTCACTAACGACGCTCTGAACATTATAGATGTCGTCGAGAACAGCTAAGAGGTTAGGTGCGGCCGCCGGCAAACAGGCCAGCTGGGAGCTCGCCGGCGGAGCGGTCGGTACCGCGAATGGTACCGGCATCTTGGGCATCGAGGACTGCTGCGTTTTCGTGACTATGTCATAGGCGAGCACTATCCCTCCACATTCGGTACCAGGGCGATGTGCGCGTCGGCCGGGTGCTGCCACGGCAAGGCGTGATACTCTATGCGGTACCCTCGCGAGTATCATGTGGCGCCGGGCTACCGCCATGCGATCGTGAATGATCGCGGGTTGGAGCCGCGCAGCCGTCACATCGATGATCGAATAAGCAGCGCGGACGTCGTCTGCTCGCTGGACTGCACAGGAGAGGGCCACCGCAAACCGTCTTCGCGGACCGCCTTCGGGCTCCCATCTTAGAGCGGATTCCGATCATGTCTGTTAGCAAGCGTAGCCGGCACGGCTCAGAAAATTCCTGCACTCTTCAGGACTGAACTTCTTCAGAAGGCGACCGATCAAGCGGATCAGCCCTGGAATCGTGCGCTCAGCCGCCTTGCGCAAAAGCGCCTTCATTTTGCTGAAGGCCATTTCAATTGGGTTCAAGTCGGGCGAATACGCCAGCACATAAAAAAGAGGGTCTTCCGGGAAAAGTGTGGGTGATTTTGGACGTTAACGCAGCAGAAAGCCCCGTCATTGCAGGGTTTCGAGCGTGTGAGTCGTGCTTGAAATCGGACGGGGGTTTCGCATGGTGGTTCGAGCGCGGAAGCGACGGCTGCAGGACGCATACGCTTTCCCAGGTTTTCGACCGGAAGCGCCGGTGCGCGGTGTCTTTGGGGACTCAAAGGCACGCATCATCAAACTCAACCGGCGCTCAAAAAAACGCTGTGTGGCGCTTGCGGAACCGAATACAACGGCTGGTACGACCGCTCGGTCCGTCGCGTGCGCGACCTTTCCTGCGGCGACACACGGATATATCTGGAATTCGATGTGCGACGCGTTCTCTGCCGGCGTTGTGGCAAAGTGAAACGTGAGGGTCTCGAGTTTCTGGCCGACAACACGCACTTTACGAAACGGTTCGCCTACTTTGTTGGCCGACGCTGCCGCCAGGCAACGGTCAAGGACGTCGCCAAAGAGCTCAACCTTGATTGGGACGCAGTCAAAGAGCTCGACAAACAGTACATGACCGCTCAGCTGAAGCGCGCCGGCACGCCGGGGCCCAAGGTGATCGGCATCGACGAGATTTCAATCCGCAAAGGCCACACCTATCGCATCGTCGTGAGCGACCTTTTACGGCACCGGCCGATCTGGTTTGGCGGCACCGATCGCTCCGAGGCCAGTATGGCCGCGTTCTACGATTGGCTTGGAGCAAAGAAGAGCGAAGGGATTCGCCTGGCCGTAATGGACATGTGGAAGCCGTTCCGCAACGTGACGGCCGAGAGAGCGCCAAAAGCGGCGATTTTATTTGATAAATTCCACATCATGCGGCACTTAGGCGAGGCGCTCGATGAGGTCCGCAAGAGCGAGTATGCCCGCCTCTCCGGCCGCCAGCGCCGCTTCATCAAAGGGCAGAAGTACACGCTCCTCTCACGCCGGGAGAACCTATCCTTGAGTGGCAAGCAAGCGCTCAAAGCCTTGCTCAAGGCCAACAAGCGGCTGAACACGGCTTACATGCTGAAGGAGTCGTTTGGACAGCTCTGGGATTACGAGCACGAGGGCTGGGCGCGGAAGTTCTTCGACAATTGGCGTGCCAGCCTCAAGTGGCAGCGCATCAAGAGCTATGAGAAGTTCGCCGAGCTCATCGATCGTCACTGGGATGGCATTGCTGCTTACTGCAAGCCGGAGAACAAAGTGTCTTTGGGCTTCGTCGAGGGGCTCAACACAAAAATACGCGTCATCCAGCGCCGTGCCTACGGCTTGCGCGACGAGGAATACCTCCGGCTCAAAATCCTTACTTGCATGCTGCCGCAACTCTGACCCCCTTTCGTCCGATGCTGGCGCAAGTGTTCCGCCGAGCGTTTTTGAGGTTCCTCTGTTTCCCCTTTTGATTGTTGGTGAGCTTGAAGATCGGCTCCCGACGCGGCCGAGCGTGCCGTCGTGCTCGCGACCGTCAAGGACGCTTCGCGCCGCTAAAGCGGTGGCCCGAAGACGGGCCATCCTTGACAGCCTCTGCGCGCGACGGCACTGAGTGCAGCGCAGGTCGGGACGGAAGGATGGTGCCGGTCGAACAAAAGGATGGAACGAGAGGCGATTGTACTCGTGTTCGTAGCGGTCGGCGGCCTTTTGATTGTCGCCTCTGGCCTCGTAAACCATCCCGAGAGGGTCCCACGCTTCATCGACTTCATACGTGCCCACTCCGACGACAACGAAGACGCCTTTGAGGACAAATTCGTCAAACGCGTCGACTGGCTCGACCCGGCCGACCGATCGCTGGCCCAAAGTTCACGATAACCCGAAGGCCCCGCAACCACGACCGTCACATACCTAGACCACGAAACGCTGGTTCCACACTCTGATTCCGTGGCCCGGGGTCATGACGCTCGCCCAGATTGCTAAAATGACCCACACAAAAACCGGATGAAGCAAATTATATTTGGATAGAGCTATAGCCAGGTAGAATAGGCCAAGGGACGTAGCCTCGTGGCTATCTCCTGCACGTCGTAGTGACGGATCGATACGCCCCGAAGGCTGCGGTGAGGCCCAACGAGACGCCGCCCAGCGCGCGATCTCCTTTTCGAGGCTTGCTCGGCGTTTCACCTGCGTTCCGGCCTGAGACGACGAACGGGCAGCATTCG
>JASHRR010000383.1 GCA_030037185.1 Xanthobacteraceae bacterium
ATCAACGGAAAAACAACTCGGTACATCCGCTCGCCCATGTCCAACAATCCTCAATGTCTCATTATATCTGATAAATCTAAATGGAATCATAACGAAGGCGTTTGCTGGAAAAGATTACACGCGGCTGACAGGAGAATGTGTCAGACGAGACGAGTGTCCCCTACGACCGGGCTTTACAGGCTATCAACCGATCCGAAAGCCAGCCGGTGGTCGGGCGACGGGCAGCGGGCGAAGATCAGGCCTCTCATTCCAATCAATCGCTAGGCAAGACACGCATCGGAGCCTGGCACTGTCCTCGGATTGTAGCCAACGTGCATCACTTTCTAGCGCCGGTAACAGGCCCGAAGCGGTCTGAGGTTGTGGCTCACTCCTTCCGTAGCCGGCAACCGGCCGGCACGGAGCTGTTGAGGGGCAAGTTGCCGTCCCGGCCGAAGGGAGCACCGCGGGATTTCTACTGCCACAACTGAGGGCCTCGTGCACAAGTAGGCGACGCTAGGCATGTCCCGCTGCGGCTGGCCAAAGGTTGCGAGTGAGCGTCCCGCGTTGTCGGTGCACCAATGCTATTTCGCTCTCTGGTACAGGACATCAATTCTTGCGCCGGTGGGCAGCGGCCTCACGCTGGTGAGCCGTAGTTCATCGCCTGACAGGCTGATTCCGCTTCTGAAAAGTGTGCCCTCATTATTGGGTCTCAGCGCCGCCTCAAATTCCTGGATGAGAAGCTTCTCGGCCTCGCTGACCCTCCATGTGCCAGCGTCGGCAGCGAAGAAGTCCTCGGTTGCAGCGGCAAGCTCCTCAACGGTCGGCTCGCCTGGCGATTTAAACTTCGGACGATCAGCGCGGGCGATGACTTGTGCGTATCGCCCCCCAGAATCGAAGATAAGGAAACCTTTTGGCTTTGCGATCTCTCGCTTCACACCGTTGGGGGCGATCTCCTCCCACGAGATGATCGTCCACGTCCCCACCAGCTGCTCTTTGAGAGTACCTTGCTGGGCATTGAGATTGCCTGGTAATAGCGCCAGCCCGAGCGCAGCCACTGCGGCCTCCGTGAAGATACAACGTCGATTCATGGCAATTCTCCTTGGGGACTGAACAGCATGAGATGCGCGCCCTTCGCGCCCGCGAAAAGCCGCCAAGACAGCGACGACGAGGCCGTGACGATAAGCTGCGCGATGCAGCCCTTTGTTCATCCTCGTCCACAGCCAGTGAGCCTATCGCCGTCTGAGGCTCAGTGAAACCGGCGCGGCCGCCTTAGGACCTGCTAGGTCAACGGAATTTCACCCCGAGCCCCTCGCAGATCCGTGATACTCTCGCATCACCCGGCTCGTGCCGTCGCACGAAGGCTGAAATTGCGGGCTCCTTCCGATTTGACCCAGTTAGCCCGCGCTCAACGACGATGACCCATCCCCTTCGGGGCATTACCCCACGTGATCGCTGCTCCGAGGCAGTCCGCCCCTCTCGGGCGCATCGGTACTTTCAGCCTCACGGTTGGAGCCGCTTGGGCTTTTTCCCTTGGCATCGCCGGCTCTTCCGTACGGGAGCCTGGTCGAGCTTCACGCTGCCTACACGCCGGATGCCGCTCGCTCAGTATCAGGACATCCACCGAGCTGATCCCGAAGGATGGGTTAGCCCCCCGTTTTGACATCGCCTCATCCGCTTTCGTCGCCTCACAAGCAGTTTGCTTGCGCTCGCCTCTCTCGATCTTGCCTGCCGGGATCATCGTCCCGACTTACACCCAATCCGGACTTGCGCCGGCGGCTCACGCACTTGACACAGGCCTGGCCCGCAGCCGGTGAGTTCGGCAGCGGACAGCATCTCGGCGTGGCAAAGCCCCTCCGTAATGGCTTTAATAGCTTCCAGGAGCCGCATGCGCAGCGTCGTCGAGGCAGGGGGTACCCGCAATAGCGAACGAAAGCGTAATCCTTTGCTCAGGTCGTACGTCGTATTTCATGGCCGACAAATTCGGCTTCCCGTTCGACTGATGATGTCAGGGGCCCGTTCAGCTGCTGGCCAATTTGGCGGGCCCGCATCTGCTTTTTGTCGAAGCGTGGGACGAACACCTTCGCCGAATAACAATAAGACCCGGCAAAGGTGGAAATCACCAATCTCTAATCTTGAGCTTGAACGCATTTTCGGCCAAGCCTGGATAATAGGTCGGCCACGAAGGAGAGATCGCCAGGTCATGACACCTGTGGAACTCTGTTGGAAGTGCTTCTGCCGCAAGGTCGCGTCGCGCGCAGCACAGGCGACACCGAGCATTGTCTCCGGCTGACATCCAGGACGATCCCAGATGAGTGGAGAAACTGCCGAAATCAGGTTCGTTGGCCAGCCGTTGCGCCGGCGCGAGGACGGGCGGTTCCTACGAGGAATGGCTCATTTCGTTGACGATTTCGCTCCGCCGGGAATGCTGTGGTGCGCGTTCGTTCGCAGCCCTCATGGACACGCGCGTATCCACGGGATTTCAACCGAGGCCGCCTCGAACATTCCTGGCGTGCTATTGATCCTCACAGCCGCCGATTGGAGGCGTGCGGGTCTTGGCGAGCTCAAGGTTGTGCATCCAATGCCCTTCAGTGATGGCCGTCCGATGAACGAGGTAGGGCGCCCTGCCTTCGCCGACCAGAAGGTGCATCACGTCGGCGACGTTGTCGCCGCCGTCGTGGCCGAGAGCCGATGGGCGGCCCAAGATGGTGCCGAGGCAGTCACTGTCGATTACCAGGCGCTTCCGGTCGTGACCGGCCTGAGGGAGGCAGTCGAGCCGGGCGCTCCCCTGGTCCACGAGCAGTTCGGCACAAATCTGGCTTTTGAGATCGAACGCGGCAACCAGCTCGAAACTCAAGCTGCCATGGAAGGTGCCGCGAGGGTCGTTGAGCTGCGGCTCGAAAGTAATCGACTTGCCGCGAACCCGATTGAGCCACGGTCCTATTTGTGTGATTACGATGCCACCACCGGTCGCTTCACCCTTTATGCGACGACTCAGCAGCCGCACTATCTTCGTCGTTGGCTCTCCGTTTACACGCTTCACATTCCGGAACATAAGATCCGCGTCATCTCTCCCGATGTCGGCGGCGGTTTCGGAACCAAGGGAAACTTCGCGGTGGAGGTATCGACCGTCGTCTTGGCTGCAAAAATTTTGCGCCGGCCAGTCAAATGGACGGCTACCCGGACCGAGTCCTTTGTCTCCGATACGCAGGCGCGCGACCATGATACGCGCGCTCGAATGGGGTTCGATCGCGAGGGGCGGATCGTCGCCATGCAAGTGGACACACTGGCAGCGCTCGGTGGCTACCTCAGCAATTTTGCCCCGAGCATCCCCGGGAATTCCTATCCCCAGACCATCACGGGACTCTACCGGACTCCCAACCTTTGCCTGAACGTCCGGGGCGTCTACACGAATACCGTGCCGGTTGATGCATATCGCGGCTCCGGCCGCCCTGAAGCAACCTGGACGAACGAGCGGTTGCTGGAGCGCGGTGCGCGCGAACTCGGCATCGATGTGGTCGAGATCAGAAGACGAAATCTCGTCGGCAGGCGGGAATTTCCATATCCGGCACCCGGAGGACGCATTTACGATTCAGGCGATCCGCCTGCTCTGATGGAAAAGCTGCTGTCGCTCGCAGATTATTCCGCATTACGGCGTGAGCAGGCGCAGCTACGCCAGGAGGGCATTCTGATGGGGATCGGTCTAGCCTGCTTTACAGATAAGGCCGGAACCGGCCCAAGCTGCAGCTTGGCCAAGCGCGGCGGGCTTCATGGAGGGTGGGAGAGTGCGATCGTACGTGTCCACAGCGACGGCAAGGTGACGGTGTTTGCTGGCAGCCACTCACATGGGCAGGGGCACGAAATCGCCTTCGCGCAGATCGCGGCAGACCGGCTCGGAGTTGAAATCGATGATATTCATGTGGTCGAGGGCGATACCGATCTAATCCCGTTTGGTAATGGTACCTGGGGTGCGCGTTCCACGACCGTCGCCGGCACCGCAATCTTGCGCGGCGCGGACAAGATTCTCGCCAAGGCCCGCCAACTGGCCGCCGAGGTGCTCGAATGCGCCCTGGAGGACTTGGCCTATAGCCGCGGAATTTTTCGCGTCAGGGGTACCGATCGCACGATCACCTTCGCTGCGATTGCCGATATCGCCTATCAGGGCGCACAACTGCCTCGCGGCTTCGAGCCTGGACTTGAAGTAAGCGAGTTCTACGATCCGCCTGACACAAATGACCCTCAGGCCATGCACCTCGCCGTTGTGATCATTGATCCCGAAACCGGCCTCGTAAAGCTTCGCGATTTTTATGGCGCCGATGACTGCGGCGTGATCGTTAACCCGATGATCGTCGAGGGTCAGATTCATGGCGGCATGGCCCAAGGCATCGGCCAGGCGCTTATGGAGAAAATCGTCTACGATCAGGACTCCGCGCAGCTGCTAACGTCGAGCTTCATGGACTACGCGATGCCGCGCGCCAGCGACCTACCGTCGTTTCATACGGGGTTCATCGAGACGCCCGCTCCAAGCAATCCGCTAGGGGTCAAAGGCGGCAGTGAAAGCGGGGCGATCGGTGCGCCGGCCGCGATCGGGAACGCGGTGATCGACGCGCTATGGCACCTCGGCGTGCGTGACATAACTCTTCCAATCACCGCCGAGACGGTGTGGCGCGCGCTCAGGGCAGCACGGGAGCAGGCGTAACTCGTCCTGTCCAAGGGTACGTCCCGGTCTGAGCAGATCGAGACGATGGTGCCTCCGGTCAAGCAGGTTGTGACGCAAACCAGCAAACCGGCGCTCGGGTTTTCCGCGGCGACACGCGTTCGGAGGGCAAAATCTTCAGTATATTCGAGCCATCGACAGAATTATCCACAACGGTAAGGCGGGCAAGCCCAATGAGTTTGGCAAGGTCGTGGAGATGCAGGAAAGCGAAACCGTGTTGACTACGGTCTACCATCAACGGCCCAGATGTGCTGATTCCGGCCATCGAAGCGCATCAACGCGGGCTTGACCGTACACCTCATAGCAGCCGATGCCGCTTTCTATTCCGGCGAAAATGACGCTGAAGCCAAGGCAATGGGCGTCAAGCGGGTCAGTATCCACAATCGTTCCACCAACAGCCATGCACGCAAATGTGAGCAGAAGAAACGGTGATTCCGCAACCGGCGAGGCCGAACAGAAGGTTGGGCCTTCATGGGGGATGGTGCCTTCTGCACGAATCCTGGCAAGCCGATGGTTGATGAATCTGTGCAACCTGCACGGCCTCAGAAATACGAGTCGAGCAAGATTTTACGGAATTCGGGAAGCCGCGGACCGGCTGCGGTCATCAACTGGCTGACGAGTCGCTGCAGTTCCCAGCCGCCCATGTATTCAATCTCCCGGTTGGTTCTGGCTCCCTCTGCGAGCAAGGCAGGATCGGCGAGAACTTCCGCGAAGGCCTCGCGCAGGAAATCGACCCGGTCCGCCGGCACGTCGGGGGCGGCAACCATAGCGCGTTGCGCCTCGCCGATCCGTTCGCGTAGTTTGACAATCCACATCTTGTCTTCAGGCAGCGCGACCGCTTCGCGCAAAGTCGGGACGTTTGGCAAATGATGCCATCGACTGGCGCCGAAAATCGCGATCGGGTTGATTGAGTTGTTCATGATTTGCGGCAGTGCGGTGTCAGCAGACAGAACACCTGTGTCAGTCTCGTTGCGCAGCACGGCAAGCCACATGTCGCCGGCGCCCCGGTAACCGACCACGATTTTCGACTTGAGCGCCAGCACGTGCGAAATGATCGCTGCGATGTCGCTGATGTTGTCGGCTGGGCCTGTCGACGACCACCTGAGTGGGTCCGCGCGTGCGGCATCGTTGATGGTGGGGTAACGGGAGTGAGGTCCTACATACCACAGCTTCGGCGCCATCGAGGTCCTTGCCAGCCAATTCAGCTTTGTAACATCCCACGTGACGCCCGGCCGCGCGAGCATCTGGCTCAAAATCGCCGCCTCGGCACTCGCATGCATAATGGTGAGCCCGTCGGCGGGCCGGACCATCAAGGTCGCGAGAGCGGCAAGGCCACCCTGGCCATCCCGGTTCTCCACCAGCACGGTTGCGCCGATTCTGGCAGCCAGATACGGCCTTATCATGCGAGCATAGAGATCATAGCCGCCCCCGGGTGGAGAGCCGACCAAAATTCGAACGGTCCTGCCTCGATAAAATTCGGCCGCGTGCGAAGCGGCGGCCAGCGCCGGGCGTCCTGCGGCGGCAGCAAGTAGTGCGGCGGACGCGCCCGCCGAAAATCTGCGACGGTGGAGCATCTTTCCCCGAACGTGATCGCGAGATGCTTCCAAAACTCGCCTTTCAGCTGTTCGATCGCGACATAGCGGATCAACGAACACCCAAGTTCTCCTTTCGCTTGGAACTGGGCCAGAACCGAAGTCCTAGCCCTCCCGGCCGACGAGCGAGCCCGGAAGGGTGATGTCACGAAATGGCATCAAAAGCTCCAATCGCCGGCGGAAGCCGGCAGGCGAAATGCCCGTAAGGGGCTAGCGACGCGCACCACCCGAACTGATGCGTTTCCCATCGGGAATGTTGCAGACCGGCGTTTGAGCAAGACCAGTTTCGGTAGAGAGAGATGTGAGGCGATGGCTGTCGGTCGGAGATATCTGTTTCGCCCCTTTCGTCTGGCGGTGGGGTTAGTGGTCGAACCGTGATTCCTTTCCACGTCCTGCTCATCGAACCGAACATGCCGATGTCCGGCTCTCCGATTGGATTCATCGCATGTCATCGGGCATCGGGTCTAGCGGGCCGTCGACAACCATGTCGATGCTCGGTCGGCCACTTCCTCCGCCGTTGGCACAGTGTGCGCACGCGCGGCACCGGTCGGTTTTCGGCTGCAAAAATCTTCGGGACCTAGGGTGCGCTGCGCCTCCGACGGGCACCTCGGATCTCTGCCCTGTGATACGCTGGCGCGGCAGCGCCATCGCCGGAGCAGGCCAGAGGGGCCGGCCGAGCGCGGCCGCCTCACGATCGCCGCAAGCTCGATCGCCAGAGCGCCGGCAGGCCTTGGCCGAACTCAACGTTGAACGAGGGGGTGTCGAGGCGGGCGGCCATTCGCCGATAGCGAGGCAATGCCGGGCCGAGGCGCTCGGCGTCGGCGCCGGTCCTGAGCGCGCCGTCCGGTATATCTGTGAAAATCTTCGCGGCGGCCGGCGGGCGAAAAATCTTCACAAAAGCCGACATCCGAGCCAGATCGCCCCTGAAATTGTCGTCATGATGAGTGCTCGCGACTGACCGATCGTGTTCAAGCGAAGCTATCGCGTCGCCACTGGCACCACCCGGCTTCCAAAGAACGCTCTTGTCCGCTATCTTTTCGGCCTTGCCGAGGGGGTGGCCCCCGGTTGTCTTCCAGTCCGATACGACGGTGCCGTGTCTTGAACCAGCACCTGTTGTTAAGCATTGGATGCGCAAGTTTCGATCGTGCGCACCTTGAGTGAGGGAGAAACGATATGGGAATCGCATCACAGGTTTTCGTCGTCGCGACGTTGGCCGCGACATGCGCGCTGAACTCGGTCTCGGCCCAGGCGCAGAACGTGCGCGTACGTGGCACCATTGAGAAACTCGACGGCAATAGCTTGGCAGTCAAGTCGCGCGACGGAACTGAGCTTAAGCTTGTGCTTAAGGACAACGTTCGCGTTGGCGGCGTCGTCAAGGCCTCTCTCGCCGACGTCAAGGCCAATACCAATGTCGCTATTACCTCGCGGCCACGACCCGATGGAACGCTTGAGGCGGTTGAACTACGCATTGCTCCCGCTGGGCAGCCCTTCAACTCATTCCATTCCGATTGGGACTTGATGCCGAACAGCTTCATGACCAACGGCTCATTGCAGACCTCGGTCGCCGGCGTGGACGGCCAGGTGCTGACGGTGAAGTACAAAGTCGTCGGCAAGACCGACGAGGAAAAGAAGATTGTGGTAACGCCGAAGACCATCATTGCCACCACGGTTCCCGGCACCAAGGAGGATCTCAAGCCAGGCTTGAAAGTGTTCGTTGCCGGTGCCCCAAAGCTGGCCGATGGCTCGCTCGACGTCGCGGCGATCCAGGTCGAAAAGGAAATCCCCCCGCCGCAGTGATATGATGGCGACAAGCCAAAGGGCAGATTTCGGCTGATGTGTGTTTTCTTGGCGAGGCTAGCCTGACAAGAGATAACCTGGTTCACAGCTAGCTGACCCAGGAAAACGCGCCTCGAGCTCAATCGCAAACGGGCCGCTCGCGCGGTGCGTGCCGTCATCTGTGCGCGCAATGCCAACTGCCGCGGGAGAATGCTGCCGCGCGGATCGGTCGCCAAGGAAGCCCCTCGACTGCCCGCCGGAGCGCCACCCGGTATCTGCTCCCGCCGGCGGCCGGTCGGCCCCAACGCGGAGATGGTCGGCGAGCCGTCAAAGTGGTATTTGAGCGCTCTGTTCTTCGTACCGATTAGCGCCTAAAATACGCATAGGGTACGATGGCACACGAAGCGGTGGGAGGGCTACAATGACAAAGGATATCATCCGCCTCGCAGTGTTCACCACCGCGGGCGGGTCCCTACTTACG
>JASHRR010000384.1 GCA_030037185.1 Xanthobacteraceae bacterium
AGCGCCAGCAAACTTCTGAGCTTGCGGGGTCAGCGGTGGAATCCGGCCGTTGGGCGGATCGACAATGAGCGAGGTCCGCGCGCCAGTGCGCTTGAACGACACGAACACATTGTTATAGGAACCCGAGACGTCGCGCTCGGTCCCGCGCTCCGCTCGTCTGTCGCGACCGAGCACTTCCGACCCACTCTGTCCAGTTCGGCTCGCTCGGCTTCGCTGAAAACCTCCTGGTTCGCGTACCTGGCCGGGCGCTGCAAGGGGGTGGTGGTTTCGTCGGTCCAAATACCCTGCAGGTCGGGTTCACCCCATGGCGTCTTCAGCGACGAGGATGCGGCCGGCGCCGGAGTTGAAGCGGCTGAAGTCTCGGCCCGTGTGATCGGCGCCGAAACGACGACGCTACCGGCCACCACGGCAATGGCAACACTCATCGCCGAGTCTGAAAGCTTCTCGCGCATGATGATCTCCTTTTGCCTTGAACCCAAGACCGGCGTGGATCGCACCGGTATGGGCCGATGGCCCGACGCAAGTTTCGGGCCACGCGATCCATGCGATTGGCAGCAGCGCTGGCATTGTGACACAAGATCCGAATCGGCGGCAATCGACAGGCCCCCGATGGCCGAGTTGCGTCGCAAGCTCATACCATTGCGCGGCGGTCGGCGATGTGCGCGGCCCCCCCTCCCTCCCGCAGTTTGGGAGGGCGGGCACGGCCCGTCCTACACGGTTCCCGGGTCCGGGCTCTCCTTTTGGCGGGGCGGGCCCATCAGCACCGGCTGGAACAGCACCGCCGCTGCCATCGTGCACAGGAGGGAGAGCGCCATCAATTTGCCCATGCTGGCAGTGCCAGGGTGGCTTGATAGCCACAGCCCTCCAAAGGCTGTTGCAGTCGTCAGCGCACTGAAGACGACCGCCCTCGTCAGGCTGGACTGCAGCAGGCCCGTTTTACCGGCCCGCCACGCCATGATGTAGTAGATCTTGAACGCAACCCCGACGCCCAGCAGCAAGGGCAGGGCGATAATGTTGGCGAAGTTGAGCGGAAGATCGAGCACGACAGACAATTCCAGCGTGACAACGCCGGCAATCAGGAGCGGGACAAGGGTCAGCATAACATCGACGATCCGACGCAAGGCAATGAGCAGCAGCAGCGCGATTGCCGCCAAGGCGAAAATCCCGGCTTGCACGAATGCACGCACAACCGTCTCGCCTGCCTCAAACAGCAGGACCGCCGGCCCGGTTGCATTGGGCTCGACCGCGAGCACGGCGTTTACGAAGCCGCGCAGCACCGCGGTGTTGTCGGGATCACCCTTGGGGAGAACCTCAATCCGTGACTGCCCATCAGGCGTCATCCATTCACGGGCGAGATCGGGCGGGATCATCTGCGCGGAGATGCGATCCGGCTGCAGTGCGCTTCGCAGCCGGTCGAGCGAGAAACGCAGCGGCGGCACGAACGCCGCTTCGGCGCGCTGGCGCAGGGCGCGGTCGCCGGCGGCGAGCTGCCGGAGAAGCCCGGAGAGCCGTTTTGCGGCAGTGACTGCCGGCCCGGGCTGCTGCTCGTCTTCCGCGGCCTTCGAGAGGTCATCGGCGGTCGCGGCAAGCGCGTCCATGTCCTCGCGGTCGGTCGGAACGGGCTCCATTTCCTGGGGGTTCAACGAGGGACCGATTTTGGCTGCGCCGTCGGCGATGAGCTTGAGCTTGGCATCCTGATCCTGCGGTATGAAATTGCTCAGCGTTATCGCCCGCGAGACCTGTGGGAGCGCGGAAATCCGCTGCGCCGTCGCGTCCGCGGCGGCTAAATCGGTCGCCATCAAGTCGATGGCATTGGCTCCGGTTCGCGGATCTCTGGCGAGCTCGACGTAGGTTGCCACCGACTCGAAGGCCGCGCTGCGCAGGTGCAGCAGAGAAAAATCGAAGCGCAGGAACAGCAGCAGCGGCGATGCCAGAACCACCGCAACGAGCGTGCCCCACAGGATTCCCGTGCGGTGACGATCCAAGAACCGGTCCACGGGCGCGAGCGCGGCAAATCCCATCGGACGCGGCTCGCCCGGAGGATTGAGGATGGCGAGAAGTGCGGGCAGCAGCGTGATGCTGGTGAGGAAGGCAATGATCATGCCGATGCCCGCGATCTGCCCAAGCTCGGAAAGGCCGCGATAATCGGTCGGCACGAACGACGAAAAGCCGACCGCCGTCGCCACGGCTGCCAATGTCAGCGGCGCTCCCGCCTTCACGGCGCTGCTCTGCAAGGCGTCAAGCAGGTGCGGATGCTCATGCCGCTCGGCGCGGTAGCGGATGCTGAATTGGATCGCGAAATCGACGCCGAGGCCGATGAAGAGCACGAAAAACGCCAGCGAAATGAGGTTTAATGTGCCGACCACGAGCAGGCCGGCGGCTGCCGAAATCGCCAGTCCGACAATCAGGCAGACAGAGACTGCAAAAATGAGCCGCAGCGAACGCAGGGCAAACCACAGAATAATCAATACGGCGGTCAAGGACAGCGCCAATTGCACCCCGGCATTCTCCTTGATCATGCCAAATTCATCGTCCTCCATCGGGATGCGTCCCGTCTGACGCACGCGCGCCTGGAACTGCGTACCAAGCCCCAATTCGGAAGCGATCCGGGCGATTGCATCGGTGGCGACCCGCCCTGGTTCGAGCGCGCCGAAATCGAGCTTAGGTTCGATCTGGATAAAGCGGTGCAGCTCTTCTGGCGCCGCCGGCTTTCCGGCCGACAGCGCCTGCCAGGAGAAGCTCGCGGGGCGGCCTTCGATCACCGCCTCTAACGTATCGGCCGCCGAGGTCATCGGCCACGACATGGCCTCAAGCGTTAACTTGCCGCGGGCAACGCCCTCCAGCGCCAGCGACAGGGCGTCGGCAATGCCCCGCAGGCTCGGATCGGCAGCCAAGGTTTCAACGAGCGCGTCGGCTTGACTCAAACCCTCGGTGGCCCGCTCCACTTCGGCAAGCGGCAAAAAGAGCAAGCCGTTACGTGCAAAGAACGGCCCGCTGCCAGCCTGCACCGCCACCGGGAATTGGTCGGAATGTGCCTCAAGCGCAGCCTCAAGCTTTGCCGATGCTTGCTCGGCGAGCTCAGGCGTCGGCGCATCGACCACGACCTGAATGGGACGCTGGGGGAAGCCTTTCGCGTAGGCCTGCGCGCGCTGGGCCCACGGCAGATCCGGCGAAATCAAAGCGTCAACGTCGGTCTTGATCTTGAAATGTGTGGCGGCGAACAGGGCGCTGAGGATCCCGAGCACGAGAGCCAAAGCAATAACCCACCACGGCCGCCGCGTGCATAGCGCAACGATCCGTACGATCGACGATCTCAGCATGTTGTTTGCAGTGTTCAGCGGCTGCCCTCGATCACCTCACGACAAACCGAACGAAGCTTTGCGATGTTCGTCTTCAGGCAGGTGTAAATCGCTTCGTCCTCATGCAGTCCGCGGCACAGCCGGACAGCATCCGGTCGACAGGCCCGCTGTTGCTCCGCTGTTCCCTTGTGGCGGCCCTCCTGTGCATACCCGGCCGATGCCACGGTGATTGCGGCGGTCAGAACGAAAAAATATCGCACCATGCCTACTCCTGCTCCAATGGCGACGTGCGTTGGGCAGCCGGTCACCGGATCGCGCGTTTTCAAGACGAATCGGCTTGCGATTAGGGCGAAAGCATGACCGGAGCGGCGATCTGTCGGCTCATTCGCATGCATTCGCAATT